>SKYG01000102.1 GCA_007128045.1 Bacteroidales bacterium
TTTTTTTTTACCATCTTAAACACGTTTTAATAGTGTGAATTCAACTCTGTAAATATATGAAAAATTAGCATATGCTAGATTTTCATTTGTGAATATTTGCAATTTCAATAATGTAAAATATAGAAAATATTAAATATATAGTATAAATAAATAATGTAATTAACACTATATTAATTGAATATGAATTATAGTATAATGATATAAATTATTTAAATAATTAGAACAAAACTTTATATAATTACTGAATATAATCGTCATAAATGACAGATATACATGCTTATATGAATTATATAATTCGTTTTTATGAACAAAAACCAGGTTATTAATGCGAGTCAGGTTGTTAAACAATATTTACGTGTGTAAACACCAGCAATACACATATGTAAACATGTCGTATAATACACATTACTAGCTTATTGTAACTATTGATGCAAAGTTATGTAGGGTTCAATTACATTTGTGAATTAATGAAGTAGACAGGGCTTTTGTACACATATGTATACGGCTTTACATATGTAAACATTGTTTGTTTGGTTAAATCAGTTTGTAATAAGACATTTTACAGAATGTCTTTGATCGTTGCTGGTAAGATGAATGATATAGAATCCATTCGTTTGAAATTCATGATCCAATAAAGGAAAGATTGTATTATACCCTTGAGAAACAGAAATTTCTTTTGTGTGGGCTATCTTCTGCCCTTTCAGGTTAAATAATTCCACTTGAATTATTTGATCAGTATCTGAGTAAAATCTGATGGAAGAGGCTCTGTTAGCAGGATTTGGGTTTATTGTAAGTTTACTATTATCAAGCATTTGTTGCAGGTTTTCCGACGCCATTTTAAAGTCAGGAATGCCGTGTCCTATAAAGTTATTTGCGGCATTGTAGTTGTGCGCACTCTTGATGATTGCTTTTTTCAACTCGATGGACGAAAGATACCTGTGTTCCTGCCATAAACATGCTGCTAATCCAGCAATGATTGGTGCAGAGAAGGAAGTACCACTTCCATATACTGTGGTGTTATTCAGGCCTGCCAGCACCACATCCCTGCCCATGGCCATAACATCGGGTTTGATGCGGTTGTCGGCAGTTGGTCCTATTGAGCTAAAAGGAACCTTTTCTCCGAACCTGTCGACAGCGCCGACACTAAGAACATATTCATTATCGGCAGGAGAGCCAATATACTTCCACTCTTGTTGTCCGTAATTTCCAGCGCTATTTACAACCAGCATGCCCCTTTGGGAAGCTTTACCAGCAGCTTTGGCCACCACAGTAGTGTTACCATCCATATCCGGGTAGAAATAATTCTGGGAAGGATCATCAAATGTTGTATAGCCCAAAGAAGAGTTAATAATATCGGCACCTAAACTATCTGCAAACTCGGCTGCTGCCAGCCAATTGTACTCTTCAATCATATATTCGGATGACGTATCCTCAGTTCTAAAGAGCCAATAATATGCGCCTGGTGCCGTACCTATTAGTTCACCGGGTATGTCGGCCGTCATTACTGAAAGAACATAGGTTCCATGTGGATGTTGACTAAAAATGTCGGCATCATGATCTACAAAATCTTTGATACCGGCCAATCTTCCTGAGTACCTTAAGTCAGCAAACCCATTAAGGGTATTCACATCCTTAAAACCAGCATCGAAAACGGCTATCATGATGCCTTCACCGCGCATTCCTTTTTCATGGAGGTGGTGTCCGTTTAACTGGGTAATCTGCGTGTTTAGCGGTTCGTAATCAATGTTGCTTATGATAGTCTCGGTTCCGGTAAGGTGTTTGTCAGTATCTGGATATGGTTTTAAAAGCCGGGTGTCGGATACAAAAGGATAATTCTGCAAATCCGGCAAGGCATCACCATCTGAAAGTAAAATTACTGCACCGTTAAGCCAGCGGCTCGAATACCTGATCTGTACTCTGTGATCTTTGGCCAGGCTGTCAAGGTATGCCGGACTTACGGGCAGATCAGAATTTTCAATGACAATACCTTGATTTTTCCGTCTCATAACAGACCGTTGAGAGAGAAAGGTTTCCGGATGATGAATCGTATGTGGCGTAAATTGTTTATCGGTAAAGCCAATCCAATAGTAGCCAGCTGAGCCTGTACCCTTGCCCATTGAAAGGTCTGTTTGTAATGGATACGTTTCGGAAGAGACGTTCGTATAAACCTGATATAGCTGATTGTCCAGAATCCACTCAGGTTTGTTCATGTTCTTTTGAGACATGCCCGTCGCAGGGACTTCATCCGGGAAGGATACTAGAGACAGTGCCAGAAGCAACATGGTCAGTATAACCTTTAGTACAGACATAGCAGTGTTATCAGCTTTGTTTCAGCTAATATACGCATTTATATATATGTTTTGAAAGATTTACCAACCTATCAATTATGTATGGAGCTGACAAATTGGGTAAAACCCTTCAGGTCAGGAAAACGGTAATCGACCAGTTTGGGATACTTTCTTGCCAGAAATGGTTGATTATCTATGAGAACGGTGATCATTTTAAGGTGTTTGCCAAACAACATATCTGTAATTGTATCGCCAACCATAATAGCCTTCCGGAACGAAATGTGTGGGAAGTCTTTTTTAGCCCATAGCCCCATGCCTATAGCAGGCTTTCTGAAAAAGCTCCCTCTATTATCCAGATCGCCGCAAAAATATACCTTATCAATTCTTCCACCGGCACTTTCAATTTCATTAAGCATCTTTAAGTGAATGTTATTAAGGTCTTTTTGACTCATAATGCCTTTTCCGATTCCTTGCTGATTCGTCACCACGATGATGGTTTTGAAGATGCCTGAAAGCCTGGAAATGCTATTTACAGCACCATCTTCCCAGACAAAATCGTCAGGTTTTGTAACATAGGCATTTAATGGGCGCTTGTTAATTACTCCGTCACGGTCAAGAAACAAGGTCCATTCTTTGTTTTTCAAATCGTCAAGGGAGGGTTTCATTCTGAAAACAACATTTTTTCAACATTCTCACAGATTATATGCCCCAGGAGAATGTGTACTTCCTGGATTCTTGGGGTATCTTCTGATGGTATGCAGAATAAGATATCACACAGGCCATGCATCTGTCCTCCGGATTGTCCGGTAAATCCTATCGTTCTCATTTTAAGCTTTCTTGCTGCTTTCAATGCAAGTAGTACATTGGGTGAATTGCCAGATGTTGAGAAGGCTATCAGCACGTCGTCTTTTTTTCCAACGGCCAGGGTCATTCGTTCATAGACCCTGTCAAAGCTATAGTCGTTAGCCATAGCTGTTAGAAATGATGTATTTACGTGCAGTGCTTCTGCATTCAGGGGCTCTCTGTCTAAATAAAACCTTCCTGATAATTCAGCGGCCAGATGTTGTGCATCGGCAGCACTACCGCCGTTACCACAAAAAAGCACCTTACTGCCATTTCTATAGCACTGAACGATTATGTCAATGGCACGTTCTAACTCTTGAAATAACGTGTCATCTTCTAAAATGCTGTTTTTTATATTAATAGAATCAATTATCTGATGTTTTAGTTTCATGGCTTCATATATTTGTCAAATGTCTGAAAGTCTGAAGTCTGAAAGTCACTTAAAAGATTTTTTATGTATCTATTAGTTATCCATCACTCCCGGTGGGAGGATGATTATCAGTTGATGCTTCAGCTTGTTTAAGTATCGTGTTCGTTAAATTGCTCCAGGAAAAACGTTTTTTCTCTGATTCAATACCTTCCTGGAATTGTTTTTTTTGGTTTTTGGTAAAGTAATCTGCAATTGCCTGGGCAATTGCTTCCGGGTCGGGGTCAACCACGTATCCGACTTTCAAATGTGGCACCATTTCCGGAAGTCCGCCAACCCTGGTAACCACCATTGGAATGTTAAAATGATAAGCAATCTGAGACACTCCGCTTTGGGTTGCTTCTTTGTAGGGTTGTGCGACAAGATCGGATGCACAAAAGTAGTTTTTTACCAGATCACTGTTAATAAAATGATTGTGTAATATTATCTTATCATTTAGTTTAAGTTCATTGATCATTTTCAGATACGGTGCCGGAGAAGCATAAAACTCTCCTGCCACCAGCAAGCTAATGGGTAGCGACCTGAGTGTTTCTGATGCGAAAGCCTCGATAAGCAAGTCAAGGCCTTTATAGGCACGAATGAAGCCAAAGAAAAGCACAACGGAGTCATCTTTGCTGATGTTCAGGGTTTCTCTGGCCTGAATTTGCGGAACCGGTTCACCGTAGTTATCATAGATTGGATGCAGGCACAGACTATATCGATGTTCGGAGACATTAAAGCTTTTCAGGTCGTTTAGCACAGAAGCAGACATCGTAACAAAGCCATGCATCTGATTGATAAAATACTTTGTTAGTATGGCGTCAAACCAGCGTTTTTCATGTGGGATCACATTGTCGGTAATGGCAATTATCCGTGTGTGGTTATTTTTTTTCACTAGCCTGGCAATACTGCCCAGGCAGGGCGCCATGAATGGAATCCAGTACCTGATGATCAGCACATCCGGACGCAGTTTACGAATCTCCTGCCCCACTTTTAACCAGTTAAGTGGGTTGATGCTATTTACCTTGACATGGATATTCAGGTCTTTCGGAGGTAGTTCATCGGTGTATTGTGATTTACCCGGGAACAGAAAGCTTGGGTACTGATAGGAAAAGGTGAAAATAGTGACCTGATGTCCCTCTGATAGTAGTTCTCTGGCAAGGCGTTCGTTGAACGTAGCCATTCCTCCTCCGCGAAGCGGGTATGCTGAACCAAGAATGATGATATTTGCCAAAATTAACTGGTAGTTTTATCGATAAGGTAATGGTTGCGATCAGCAGCATTTCTGGAGATCATTTCTCCGAGGAAACCTGCCAGGAACAATTGGGTTCCCAGCACCATGGCGAGCAGGCCAAAATAAAACAATGGCCGTTCCGTCATACGGTATTCCATCATAAAAAACTTGGTATAAGCAAGGTATAAGGCTATAAGGAACCCGGCAAAAAATAGCAGTGTGCCCAGCAAGCCGAAAAGGTGCATTGGTTTTCTCCCAAAGCGGGTAACAAAGCTGATCGAGATAAGGTCCAGAAACCCATTCAGGAAGCGCTCCATGCCGAACTTTGTCTTGCCGTATTGCCGTTTACGGTGGCTAACCACCTTTTCACCAATGCGTTTAAAGCCTGCCCATTTTGCCATCACGGGAATATACCTATGCATCTCGCCATATACTTCAATGCTTTTCACCACAGCTTTACGGTATGCCTTCAGGCCACAGTTGAAGTCATGCAAGTGAATGCCTGTCATGATGCGGGTTGCCCAGTTGAATAGCTTTGTTGGGATGGTTTTGGAGAGCGGGTCATATCGTTTTTGTTTCCAGCCACTCACCAGGTCATAGCCCTCCCCTTTAATCATATGGTACAGTCCCGGAATTTCATCAGGGCTATCCTGCAGGTCGGCATCCATGGTGATGACCACCTCACCTTCTGCCCGCTGAAAGCCAACCTGAAGGGCGGCAGATTTGCCATAATTGCGGCGAAACCTGATACCATATATGGCCGGATACTTCCTGGCAAGCGCTTCAATGACCTGCCAGGAGGTGTCGTTACTGCCATCGTCGACCAGAATGAGCTCATAGGTGAATTCATGAAGCTTCATCACCCGGTCTATCCAGGCCGATAATTCGCTTAACGACTCCTCTTCATTATATAAAGGAACAACTACGGAAATATCCATTATTGGATGGGGATTGATTATTGAACCCAAAATTAAAAAAAAATAATGGATAACTTGCTTTTGGCATGTCGAATGCAGGCTTCCCAATTTTGATAACGTTGTTGAATTCGCCGCTGTAACCAGGTGCACCAGGCCGTATGTATGCGTTATTTACCGGTATAAATATAGCAACATGTCAGTGAGTCTTTTGGGAAACCGGATTATAAAACCCTATATTTGCGGTTTATTATCCAGCAGGTCAAACATTCAGCAGAAAAACCTGTTTGGTAATTGTTCCTGAATTTCAGGAAATCACTACACATAAGAACATGCGAGATTTATCCGTAGGTCCTGCCGGGAAACAGATATTTTTATTTGCGCTGCCGATGTTGTTAGGCAATGTGTTTCAACAGCTATATAATATCGTTGACACCATCATCATCGGAAGGTATATAGGCACTGACGCCCTTGCCGCGGCCGGTGCTTCGTTTCCGGTAATATTTGTACTCATAAGTCTTGTGATTGGGATTACCACCGGAACCACCATTATCATATCCCAATATTTTGGCGCCAAAGACTTTGAAGCTGTCAAGCGCGCCATAGATACAGCATTTATCTTTTTGTTCTTTGCTTCCCTGGTGCTTACCATACTCGGCGTGCTAACGATAGGTTATATCTGGCAGTTGATCGGATTGCCAGAACACCTCTTCGCCGATGCCACCACCTATTTCAACATTTTTGCCATCGGACTGGTACTGATGTTCGGTTACAATGCCACCAGCGCCATTTTGAGAGGCCTGGGCGACTCCAAAACACCCTTATATTTTTTGATCATTTCCACCTTCCTGAATATTGGGTTTGACTTATTGTTTGTATTGGTATTTAATTGGGGAATTGCCGGTGTTGCCTTTGCTACGGTTCTGGCCCAGGGAATTGCGTTTGCCTTGAGCATCTGGTACCTGAACCGTACCCACAAGATCATCAGGTTTGCCTATAAGGGGCTGGTGTTCGACAGAGAGATTTTTAAAAACAGCCTGCGAATAGGGATACCTACCGGTTTGCAGCACACGTTCGTAGCGTTGGGAATGATGGCCTTGTTAACCATAGTAAACAGGTTTGGCACCAATACGATTGCTGCCTATACGGTAGCAGGACGGATAGACTCATTTGCGGCCCTTCCTGCCATGAATTTTGGTTTGGCGCTGTCGACCTTTGTCGGACAAAACATCGGGGCTAAAAAGCTTGAAAGGATCAAAGATGGCCTACGCGCCACGCTGATCATGACATCGGTGATTTCCATTATGGTTTCGCTCGTTGCCTGGTTTTTCGGACGAGAACTCATGAGGGTGTTTACTACTGATATTGAAGTGATCGAGATTGGCTATTCCTACCTGGTTATTGTAAGCTCCTTCTACATCATTTTCTCCGCCATGTTTGTCACCCAGGGCGTATTGAGAGGTGCAGGCGATACCATCGTATCCATGTTTATCACCCTGTTTTCATTATGGGTGTTGCGTATACCTGCATCTTACCTGCTGTCGCAACATTTTGGGACAGACGGCATATGGTGGGGCATCCCAGTTGCCTGGCTGTTCGGATTTGTGGCGTCGCTGATCTATTACCGGTCAGGCAGGTGGAAAACGAAGGGGGTGGTGAGTTAAGGGTTACGGGTTGCGGGTTACCAGGTTAAGAGGTTAGGGGGTTGCGGGTTCTTAGCACCTGTCATATCGAACGAAGTGAGATATCCCCTACCGACCGAGGACTACCGGGTTACTGCGTCATTATATTTCCAGACTTATCAGTCAATTCGTTTGAGGATGTTGGCGGAACGGTTGCCATAAGGCAGGGCTGCTTCTTCGCTTTTAAGGATTTTCCAGGCTTTGGCAATGATGATCTCATCCACATCATCCTTTTCGCAAGGGACTTCTACCACATATTCGTCGACTGCATAGGTGTCGATGGTACATTTCACGATGGCTTTTCCCATAATAACTTGTTTTGTTCTACAATGATACGATTTTTTATTCACATATTGATCTGTTGATTTGTTGATCTGTTGATCTGTTGATTGGTTGATATGATGATTTATTATTTGGATAAACCTGTAGAGTTCGAAAAAACTATGGGTATTTTGAACAAGTAGTCATCAATCGTTGTTTACGATGTATATAATAATATAGATACATCATACTTATTAGTTATTATTGCAAGACAATAAATTAACAAAGGTGTAAAACATTTAAAAACAAAGCATTATGAAACCAGAGTATGTATACGGATTGATTGGTTTACTGGCCGGAGTGGTACTTATGGGGCTGTTTGCTTATAAGTCGGCCCCATCGATGATGATGAAAGAAGCGTTGAGCAAGTACAATTTTGAGGAATCGGCAGAGAAGTTTGAGCAGAAGGTTTTGGCCATGGGATGGAAGATCCCGGCAGTACACGATTTGCAGGAGACCATGCACAAGAACGGATTTGAGGTGAGCAAGGTAAAGGTATTTGAAATTTGTCAGCCGGAGCATGCCTACAAGATATTAAGCCGTGATAAGGAGCGTATTGTGTCGAACATGATGCCATGCAGGGTATCTATCTATGAGAAATCTGACGGAAAGACCTACGTATCGTGGATGAACACTGCTTTGATGGGCAACATGATGGGAGGTATTATTGCTGATGTGATGGGTGACGCCACGAAGGAGAGCGAGGCGATGATCTCGGTTTTAAAGGAATAGCGCCGGGGATACAGCTAACTAGCTAAAAACTTTTTACATCATTCTATGTCAGCGTTTTACGGCGCTTCACATTAGACTTGAAATAACGGCATACATAATACAGGTTAAGCCCGTATCGAACCAATCGATACGGGCTTTTTATTTTTTTAGACGAATAAATTGTGAAACAAACGAAAAATATTAATATATTTATCGAATATATGAATAGCATGAATGAATGAATGAACAACGTAAAATACTTCGGGTTTTTCAGTTGGTTGCCAGGTTACGGGGACCATTTGGCTGTATAAAAGAGGATGTGGCCCGTGATTTTGGGGTAAGCACGCGTACTATAGAGCGATATTTTGAATTATTATCTGATTTGGGCTTTGACATTGTGAGGCAGGGCAAGGCTTTCCGGATTCCACCAAGAGCGCGGTCTGACTTTGATGCAGAGGATTTATTTGTATTTAGTCTGGAGGAGGCTGCTATCATCAGAGGTGCTTTGTTGAACTGTTCTTCTGCCGCTCCTTTGCAGAAGACCATTTTGGACAAGTTATATGCACTGACTGATTTGGATGAGTTATCCGAGACGTTTTACAAGCAATCGATAGCTACCAGCATCAGTCGTATCAGGACAGCCATCCGAGAGAAGAGGCAGGTTATTTTGAGAACCTACCATTCGATCAGCAGGGATACTGCAACAGACCGATTGGTGGAGCCCATACGTTTTTATTATTTTTACCGCTATTTTCTGGCTTATGAGCCAGCTTCGAAGAAGGTAAAGCAGTTCAAGACCGAGCGGATCGGGGGTGTTGAGATATCTGACGCACCTGTTACCCATGAAAGCGAGTATGGTTTGCAGCGCATAGATGTTTTTGGTTTGAGTGGAGAGCAGCCCATCATGGTGAAGCTATGTTTGTCGCGTCGTGCTGCTTTATTGTTAGGGGAAGAGTTTCCTGATGCTGAGTTGCATTTGGTAAAGCGGGGCAGGCATACCTGGTTTGAGGGTCCGGTATACCAGTTGGAGGGTGTTGGCCGGTTTGTGATGGGTTTATTGGGTGAGGTTGAGGTGGTGGAGCCGGAAGTACTGAATGAATACATCAACAAAAGGCTTATACAGTACAAGAAAATGAAGAGATAACACCGAATTATTTTTACTGCGACGGTAGTTGTCGTAACAATATTATATTTTTACTGAATTGAATATATCATAAGTGTCCACTAAAAATTAATTAACGTTCTTTGAAATCCTTGATAGATCACGCTTTTAGAGCTTTTTGACACGGTGACGATTTGAATTGAAGAGGTTTGCCTTTTAAATGATGCAACCATGAATCAAGGCAAATTCGTTTTCGCTCAAATTGTAGAATTTTTACCGCAACGCATCTTTGATAAATTTGTCAATCAATACAATGGCAACAAGTATATAAAACATTTCACCTGTTGGAATCAGTTGCTCTGTATGGTCTTCGGCCAGCTTACCAATCGGGATAGTCTGCGCGACTTGATTGTTGCTATTAATGCGCATGAAGGTAAATCATATCACTTGGGTTTTGGTAAAAGTATAACCCGTAGTAATCTTGCAAAAGCCAATGAAAACAAGAAGCAGGATTATCCTGAGAAATTGCGCCGGGTCAAGTTTTACGACAAGGAAACTAACAGAACCTTTGTCTTTCTTTCAAACAACTTTGAACTCTCTGCTGAAGAGATTGCATATTTGTACAAAAACCGCTGGCAAGTGGAACTTTTTTTAAGTGGATCAAACAACACCTGAAGATCAAAGCTTTTTGGGATACATCAGAAAATGCTGTGCGTATTCATGTGTATTCAGCCATCATAGCATATTGTCTGGTGGCCATTGTTGGTTCCAGTTTGAAAATTGAGCGTTCAACCTACAAAATTCTACAGGTTTTGGGCATCCCGCTATTAGACAAAACCCCTGTTAATGAGCTATTTAAAAACGTGAAATACCAAGATGTCAAAGAACCTATTTGTAACCAACTGTCCCTCAGGTTAATTTAAGTGGACAGTAATGATATTCATTCTAAATATAATAAATACAGCATATTAATTTGACGAATAATCAGAGCATTAAAAAAAAACTAGAATATGAACACACAAATCCGCAAACTCAATATCATCAATTATATCATCAACCTTGACGATGATAAGGAAATACGGCGCATTGAAGCTGAGATATTGAAGAATTTGAAAGAAAAAGATTACAAGCCCTATACCCAGGAAGAACTTCTTGCCAGGGTAAAAGAATCGATGGAAGATTATAAAAAGGGAAACTTTCTCACTCAGGACGATCTGGAAGATGAATCGGAAAAATGGTAGATCAATGCAAATTTTATGGAGCAGATTTGCAAAGGAATGTCTGAAAGAGATAAGTCAGTATTATAAAAATGTTGCAGGTATCAAGACGTCCCGAAAAATCAGGCACCAAATCTTTCATGCAATTCGCCAGCTGGCAAAACATCCGGAACTGGGGCCGATAGAACCTTTTCTAAAGAGAGGAGACCCCCGGTTTATAGGT
Source organism: Bacteroidales bacterium (assembly GCA_007128045.1). Taxonomy (GTDB): domain Bacteria; phylum Bacteroidota; class Bacteroidia; order Bacteroidales; family UBA7960; genus SKYG01. The sequence goes on from SKYG01000102.1 coordinate 10,942, forward strand.
ATATTATTGTTGGAAGGTTTAAAATTATCTACACAATTGAAGACGAGAACATTCTCGTAGCAGATGTTTTTGACACCCGGCAGAATCCGATAAAGATGAATACACCTGAAAAAAAGAAACTTTAACTGATGATTCAAATTGTCACCATACAATTTCCGGAAATCCTCCTTCAAGCCCGGGATGCCCATAAGCTACGAGGTTATTTTGGAAACCTTTTGCATTAAATGATTATTTTTGAATTTCAATTGATAATTCAGGTTTTTTGGATAAACCCCAATATTTTTCCGTGACTCAATTTATTAACAGGTTCAAATAAAATAAATATAAATTACACATATACAGATAGTAATGTTTGCGGAGAAATCAGCATTTTCTGTATTTATCGCTATTTGAAATCGTGGGAAATAAAAATTATATAGTCCGAATTTTTTCCGGAATACCTTAATTTTACTGGTACTTCTGGTATTAACGGCTTAGATACCGATTTCCAGCATAATAAGGATTGAAACGCACGTTCCAGCAACATAGCCCGTGCTTCTCTTTGCCTTAGATACCGATTTCCAGCACAATAAGAAATGAAAAAAAAA
>SKYG01000216.1 GCA_007128045.1 Bacteroidales bacterium
CTTGCACCAGCACGATAGGAAGACAAATCCAAATGACAAAGACTTCAACTACAGGGAAGAATTTAAAAAGCTTGACCTGGAAGCATTGAAAAGTGATTTAAAGAAACTAATGACCGACAGCCAGGACTGGTGGCCTGCAGATTGGGGACATTACGGAGGGTTGATGATCCGTATGGCATGGCACGCTGCCGGAACCTATCGCATAGCTGACGGACGTGGAGGGGCCAATACAGGTAATCAGCGTTTTGCGCCGCTCAACAGTTGGCCTGACAATGTGAACCTCGACAAAGCCCGCAGGTTGTTGTGGCCCATGAAGAAAAAGTATGGCAACAAAATATCGTGGGCTGATCTATATGTTCTGGCCGGCAACATGGCATATGAATCCATGGGCTTTAAAACGTTCGGTTTTTCCGGAGGCCGTGAAGACATCTGGCATCCGGAAAAAGACATCAACTGGGGCAGTGAGAAAGAATGGCTTGCACCTACGAAGAACCGCTATAGCGACGACCAGGACCGCGAATCACTTGAGAATCCGCTTGCTGCCGTACAAATGGGATTGATCTATGTGAATCCTGAAGGTGTGGATGGAAACCCTGATCCGCTGAGAACTGCAAAGGACGTTCGTAAGACATTTGAACGCATGGCCATGAATGATGAAGAAACCGTTGCCCTTACGGCTGGTGGACATACTGTAGGTAAATGCCACGGGAATGGCGATGCATCGATTCTGGGGCCAAGCCCGGAAGAAGCAGATGTTGAATCACAAGGTTTCGGTTGGAAAAACCCAAAAGGGAAAGGCCATTCTGAAGATACTGTTACCAGCGGACTGGAGGGTGCATGGTCGAGCAAACCCGACAGGTGGAATCACACTTATTTCCATCTGCTGCTCAATCATGAATGGGAGTCAGTCAAGAGTCCTGCCGGCGCATGGCAATGGGAACCTATCAACATCAAGGAAGAGGACAAACCTTTTGATGCCCACATACCCGGTGTCAGAAGAAATCCGATCATGACCGATGCCGACATGGCCATGAAGATGGATCCTGAGTATCGTAAAATATCTGAGCGCTTTTACAAAGACCCGGAACTATTTGCAGATACTTTTGCAAGGGCCTGGTTTAAATTAACCCATCGCGACTTAGGCCCACGTAGCCGCTACCTGGGGGCCGACGTTCCAAAAGAAGACCTGATATGGCAAGACCCCATCCCTGCTGTTGACTATACACTTTCTGATGCTGAGATTGAAGAATTAAAGACGACACTTCTGAATAGTGGATTAACAAATACGGAACTCATCAATACGGCGTGGGATAGTGCAAGAACATTTCGTGGGTCTGACTTCAGGGGAGGCGCCAATGGCGCAAGAATCAGGCTTGCCCCACAAAAAGACTGGGAGGGCAACGAACCTGGCCGTTTAGAAAAAGTGCTCAACAAACTCACGGAAATCCAGGCAGGTTTAAGTAAGAAAGTCAGCATAGCTGACCTGATCGTACTTGGTGGCAGTGCCGCTGTTGAAAAGGCTGCTCAGGAAGCCGGTGCAAACGTGATGGTGCCTTTTGCTCCTGGCCGTGGTGATTCCACTCAGGAAATGACCGATGTGGCATCGTTTGAATACCTCGAACCGGTGCACGACGGTTTCAGAAACTGGCTCAAAAAAGACTATGCCGTAAAGCCGGAAGAACTGCTGCTTGACAGGGCGCAGTTGCTGGGGTTAACAGCTGCCGAAATGACTGTATTAATCGGTGGCATGAGGGCTTTGGGAACCAATCATGGTGGAAGCAAGCATGGCGTATTCACAGATAAGGTAGGTAAGCTTACCAACGACTATTTTGTGAACCTTACCGACATGAGTTACACCTGGAGGCCAGTTTCGGAGAACCTGTATCATGTCGTTGACAGGGAATCTGGTACTACTAAATGGACAGCCACACGTGTCGACCTTGTTTTTGGTTCAAACTCCATTCTGCGGGCCTATTCAGAGTTTTATGCACAGGACGACAACAAAGATAAATTTGTTCAGGATTTTGTTAACGCCTGGGTCAAGGTAATGAATGCCGACAGGTTTGACCTGAAATAGATTGTCAGCTGGTTATCAGGCATCCTTTATCTGTAACAGCAGCTTATTCTTATTATCCTCATAGGAGTATTCGATTTTGTCACATTTGCCCAATATGAGCTTGAGGCCAATGTCGTCAATCGTCAGATTCTCTTTCAGTGGATTATTAGGTGGGCCGGCACTTTCACAGCTCATGCTGAGTTTGCCTGATTTTTCTGAATAAAAAAGACTGATCAGAATATCCGTGAAGTCATTTTGCAACAGCAATACCTCTTCTGCCATAAGTTGGGCAAAATCTGCCATCCTTGGAGAAAGGAAATGCTATTCGCAAAAAGTTTAAATTTCGCCTTGTATGCCGTATAAATCGTAATTGGGAGAGTTCATAGCAATTTCCAGGCTGCGAATCCGGTGTATGAACGCCCTGGTCTTTGCCACATTGGTGTGCTTGTCAAGTAATGGCACATCATCAATAAATATGCTTCCTCCGGTCGGTTTTTCCAACAGGTTCAGACATCACAGTAAAGTGCTTTTGCCGGTCCCCGACGGACCGATTACTGAAATGACTTCTCCCTGTCTGATGTCAGCATTGATATCATTAAGGACAACCAAACTTCCAAAATGCTTCGACAAATTGCGTATTTGTATCATAGCCTCACCTCCTTCATCTTTTTCTTACGGCTTTTTTTTTGGGGTCAACACCTATTTCTATCTTGTCGAGAACGAGGGTTAACAACCATGCCAGACATATGTATATCATGGCAGCCATGATCAGCGGAAAGAAGGCATCAAATGTTCTGCTCCTAATGATGTCGCTAGCTTTGGTAAGGTCTTGTACGGCAATATAGCCCACAATCGATGTCATTTTCAGCAGCGAGATAAACTCTCCTTTATACACCGGTAGCACCCTTTGCAGCGCCTGCGGCATGATGATGTGAATAAATGCTTGACTTACCTGATCCTTTCATCCATGCATTTTACAAATGCTTGGCCAACCTCTCCCATTGATAAAATGATTCGTTCGCAACGATTCATGGTTTCCAACAAATTTAGCTTCTCATCTGCATCAAGCTTTTTTTCATGCGACAAATAAGCCTTCCGCACTATTTTAATGCCATTGCCGGCTTCTGAGGTCATAACATGCAATAAGTCTGCGTCTTCATTTTCTTTAAGGTTAACAACATCCAGAAGTGTCATTAAAATAATATCAAGCGCTTCAATCGACGAGTTAATGAATTGTTTCCCGTGGCCCGCTTTTGATAACACCCTGTAATTTTCTGAAAGAGCAACAATGTTTTCAAATAAGGCGTTCAATTTAGACTGAATGGTAATCGATTGGTTTAGTGTCTCATATTGTTCAAAGATTAACCTACCTGAGGAGGATATTTCAGTTATGGTTTCATTAATGGTTGTTTTTAAACTCTGGTAGCCTTCCATGTATGAAGCCATTTTCAGATGGCCCTCTTTTTGACGCAACAATTCAAAAGTGGCGGAAATCAGGTTAAGTAAATTGGCCTGCTCCAATTTTAATAATAGAAGGGCCGACTCAGAATCGCTGGTAATATTATTATAAATAAACTTGGGAGCAGCTAGTTTTTCTTCCAGACTTTCGGGCCAGAACCTACTTAACAGCCTGCTAATAAACGGCAAAATGGCCAGCAATAAAAAGCCGGGAATGATATTAAAAATGGTAAACAACAATGCTAACTGAACCGCCATATTAGCACTTACGGATTGAATAAAAGCCCCCAGAAGAGGAATCCCCCTATATGTTTCCAGAATAAAGAGCGGTATTACAACCAAAGCCCCTAAAAAGTTATAGAAGCCTTGAAACATGGCAACTTGTTTACTTTTGCCCGTAATTTTTGCCGAAAGAATAAATGTTAAAACAGATGACCCTACATTGGCGCCATATACTAACATCATGGCATCCTGAAAACTTAATAAGCCTGAATTTGTTAAAGCCAGCCCTATAATAATTGTAGCCATCGCTGAATGAATAATCAGGCTGATAAGAGCTGAGATAATAAAAACGGCAATGTATTTACCTTGTGAACCAATTAATGCCTCCTGCATCCAGGGCATTTCAATTAATGGAGATACGCCCGTCTGCATCGTAAATAATCCAAAAAATAACAACGCCAAGCCAAAAATTAATCCAAAATAATTGGTGTATTTTTTTGATTTGACAGATGTAAACAGGATTGCCGATAGTCCTAAAACAAGCAATATCACTACTTTAATGTCGAAAGAAATTAGAAATATAATAAAGCCAGCAAAAATATTTCCTCCGATAATAATGGGTAAAGCTTGTTTTACTTCTATGGCTTTGGCCCGGGCCATTCCGATAAGGGTAAATACCAGTGCCGACAAACTTTGTGTAACTGATACTAATAGCCCTCCCAAAAAAATTCCCTGGGCTGCGGTTTTTGTAAAACGAATGATTAATTCTCTAACCTTCTTATTGGTTAATATTTTTAAATAATCGGTTAATGTTTGTAAGCCAACAAAAAACAATCCTAATCCTGCCAGAAATGAAACTATCGCTAATTCAATCATATTTTTTCCTAGTAAACATCAATAATTTACGAAGCATTAAAATTAGTGTAAAATATTCATGCAAATTAAGGGTTAAATGTTAATATTTTTATGTTTGGAGTTGTTATATTTGCACCGGCACTAAGTTAAACCAATAAATACATTGAGGATGAAATACATATCATTTCTGATTTCCATTTCCATTTTAACATTGGCGGTATTATTTAGCATGAACAGCTGTGAAAAAGAGAGTTTAGATGAAAATACCATTGATGTTTCTGGCATTGAATTCGCGCCAAATTATTTTGAAAAAAATAGTACAATTGTCGGGATCGATGCAGATATAGCTGCTCAAGCCATGAAAAATGCAGGTGTTAGATTTGAGATGGGTATGTCAGACTCCTGGCCGAGTGTCTATGATGCTACCTTAAACGGGCCAAACAAGGCAGTATTGACAATGGCCTATACCCCCGAACGCAAAGACCTTTTCAAATGGGCAGGACCCACGAGTCAGTCAATGTTTGGGATATTTGAAAAAGGGAACTCGGGACTTGCATATCCCCTTCCCATTGCTGAATGCAAACTGCTCCCCCCTATTGCAGTGGTAAGAAACTGGATGGAGACAACCACCCTCGAAGACCTCGGCTTTGAGAACCTGGTTTATTACAACACCTATAACGAGGCATTGGATGCATTTATGAATGGTGAAATACAATTTATTGCCAGCGATCTTTTCCATTTGATTGCAAAAACTTCTCCTGTATATGTATATTTAAATACCCAGGTAGTAACGCGATATCGTACTGTTTATAATTACATCGCCTTTTCAAAAGATGTAAGTGATGTGGTTGTTGACAACGTCCAAAATGCGATCGAAACCTTGATAAAGGATCAAAGTTCGGTCATGGTCATGAGGAACTATATACCATCAATGCCAGCGGACTACATGCCTGGAACCATTCAGCTTTATAGCGAACGTAGTCCGCCTTTCAGTTTTGTCACCGGCCAGGAGCCCAATCGCAAAGTTGAAGGCTCCGCTGTAGAAATTGTGAATGAAATACAGGAAAGAACAGGGCACGTCAATACAATCAATATGAGTCTATGGACTGATGCATATGCCGTGGTGCAGTACCTGCCAAACAGTGCATTATTTACCACCGCCCGCACACCTGAACGCGAAAATATGTTTCAATGGGTTGGGCCCATTTCTACAAGCAGAACCTATTTTTACACCCTCGCATCTTCCGGATTGACCATAGAAACACTTGAACAAGCAAAAAGCCTTCAATCAATTGCTACCCCAAATGGCTGGTTCACGCATGATTTTCTTATTAACAACAACTTCCAAAATATCGTTGCTACTTCGCGTACATCAATGGAATCGTTTGATCAATTGATTAATGGGGAGGTTGATGCGCTTCTGATGACAGATTTGGATGTGAAATGGCTTGCTGATTTAAGCGAGGTGCCATTGAGCCATCTGACTCAACATATGGAAGCATTGAACATTAAGGATTATATCGCATTCTCCCTCAATACACCTGAGAGTACTGTTCAGCAATGGCAAAATTATCTCAATGCCATGAAGGCGGATGGCACATTCGAGACCATATGGAATAAATGGTTCGAAGGAGTTCCGTTGCCCTGATAATTGGTTCGATAACAACCCTTAAATCCGAAACCCGGAACCATCCCCCACGCTACATTAAATGTGGCGTAATACCTGCCAGACAGTGCGGTATTGGCCACCGTCTGCACCCCCGAACGCGATAACATGTCTCACTCGGGCATCATCCCTACATGTATGCCATACTCCCGGCGGGCATACCGGATTCTTGTGTCTTGACCATCAAATCAATCCTTATCTCCGAAAATCCTTTCTTTTTCATCATTAATGACAACATCCTACCAACTTTATCCGCATAAGAATGTAATTGTATTAAAGATGTGATACAATAACAAAAAAACAATTTAAAATGGCAAAAGGAATATGTTTGGTTTTTATCCTTGTCACAGGCCTGCTTTGGCCATGCAACATATGTGCTCAGGAAGATGCTGTAAGCGGTAATATTGGTGATATTCCTTCTGTGTTGATTGTTAAAACAGTGCAGTCAGGCGGACTATCCATTGATGTATTGGCTCCAAATCTGCCGGGTCTGGGCATGATTTGGAAGGTCTTTGAACTGAATGATTTTAATTACTTGCAAAGCAGCAGGATGGTTAAGATTGTTTGTACCATAATCAGCTTTTTGTTCATTCTTGTTTTTATATGGGTTTGGTTGCTCCGTTTGCAGATTCAAAAAAAGACAGAAAGTATCCATAGTAAGAATCAGGAATTGCAAAAAAGCGAGGAGAAGTTCAGAAATCTAACTGAAAACTCAAGCGACATCATCTGGCAATTGGATAAAAACTTTAATCTTACCTATATTAACCTGGCAGATGAAAGAATTAGAGGTTTTAAAAAGGAAGAGATCATAGGCAAATCCCTTTTTTCAATTTTAAAACCCGAAGGTATTGAAATGCTAAAGGAGGCGAATAGAAAAAGAATGGCTGACCTGAGCAAAGGGATCAGAGCAGCTCCGGCGATTTATGAGTTGGAAGAACTATGCAAAGATGGCAGTTGGGTATGGGTTGAAGCCACGGCAACGGCAGTATATGACCGGGAAGGAAATATTTCTGGTTATCACGGCGTCTCGAGAGATATTTCAGAACGAAAAAAAGCTGAATTGCTGCTAAAAAAGCAGGAATCTCAGTTGAGAGCACTTAACGCTACCAAGGACAAACTATTTTCGATAATAGCACACGATTTAAGAAGCCCGTTTAATGCCATTCTAGGTTACTCAGAGCTATTAATGAACAACATAAAGGATGTTGAAGACGCTAAATCTGAAAAATACCTGGACATTATTAATTCATCTGCCAAAAGCACACTGATCTTACTTGATAACTTGCTGACATGGGCAAAAGCACAAACAGGTGAAATTCTGTTTCAGCCGGAAAGTATTTATTTACCTGCAATTCTCAGCGAAATATTAGAAGTATCCAAATCAATTGCTGAAATTAAGAATATCTCTGTAAACTATATCCAAACAGATGATGTTGAAGCATATGCAGATGTGAATATGTTAAAAACAATTTTGCGAAACCTTATATCCAATGCAGTAAAATACACTCATCCCAATGGAGAAATCACCATTTCAGCGCAACAGCAGCAACACAATACCGTCATTACTGTTTCCGATAACGGAACTGGTATAAGCAAAAAAAATCAGGCTACATTGTTTGAGTTCGATACCAATACCACCACCATTGGAACAGCAAACGAAAAAGGATCCGGAATGGGATTGATACTATGTAAGGAATTTGTAGAAAAACATGGTGGAGAAATCCGGGTTAAAAGTGAGCTGGGAAAAGGAAGTTCTTTTATGTTTTCCTTACCATTAAAACAACAATGACCCATATTTTCATGGTCATTATTGCGGTTGGATTGCTACTGCTGTATCATACTGGTCAGAAAAAAAACGATTGATGCGATAGAACAATTCTTTGAGGTTTTTCATAGCTGAATTTTTAAGCCTGTATTATTCAGCACAATAACACCCTTACTATGTAAGGGTATTATTTCGGTACTGCTTAACAAATTTGGCTAACCGGCTTTTATCCGTGTTGCGTCGAATGATTGTCAGTTGGTTTAATGTCATGATCGGTATTGTTTTAAAAGCGTACAATCATGTTCATAATCGAACAATGAATGCACGAGTTAAGTATACGCAATCAGCAGCAAAAACAAATACAATATCATAACAGCCTATATATCATAATTTAACATCATTTGGAGCAAAACTTGATGATCCATATTTAGTGGTTTACATAAACATATTTAACCATGGTTAAACATTATCTCATCAGCTCTTTCAGAAATTTCCAACGTCAAAAACTTAGTACTGTCATCAATATTTTAGGATTATCAACAGGGTTATGTTGTGCCCTCCTGATAGCTTTATATGCTATTGATGAGCTAAGTTATGATCGTTTCCATGAGGATTCTGGCAATATTTACAGGCTAAAGAGCCAATTTGGAATACAGAGCGAAGCAGTACCATTAGCTCCTTACTTATTAGATGAATATGTACTCAGCAACATTCCAGAGATTCACTCTACCATTCGCCTCAGACCTGAAAGAGGAGAAGATTTTTGGATAAGGTATAAAGAAAATATTTTTGTGGAGAAGGGGTTTCTCCTGGCGGATTCAAATTTTTTCTCTTTCTTTTCCTTTCATTTGGTGAAGGGGCAGGCGGAAGATGTACTTAGAGAACCTAATTCTCTTGTAATTAGCCAATCAGCAGCATTGACATATTTCGGAGATACGGATCCTGTTGGAGAAGTAGTATATATTCATGGACTATATCCCGCTATGGTAACGGGAGTAATGAAAGACTTTCCGTCTAATAGTCATTTCCAGGCCTCTCTGATTGCAAATTTTGAACTGGCGAGAAGCTATCTCCCTCTCAATATTTTTGAAAATTGGGGTAGTTTAAGCTGTCATTATTATATAAAACTGGGAGACAATGCAAATCCGGATGTGGTATCAGGGAAGATCATGCAGCTTCTGGAGGAGATAATACCCCAGATGACTGATTTACTGAGCATTTACATTCAACCTTTTTTGGAAATCAGATTATATTCAGCAAATGTTGCCTGGGACATTGGCAGCCAGGGAAGTATAACCGTATTGCAGAGCCTGATAGCAATAGCATTGGTAATCATACTGCTTGCAACGGTAAATTATATAAATCTTTATACGGCTCAAACGGCAAAAAGAAAAAAAGATATCGGTATAAGAAAGGTGTTGGGTGCCAAAAGAAGCAATATTTATTGGCAAAGCATGGCAGAATCATTCATTTCGGTAATCATTACATTTTTAATTGCATTGGGTATCACAGAGATGCTCTTACCATATACCAATGACCTTAGCGACAAGTCTCTAACTCTTGTAACTCTTTTCAGTCCTCCTTACCTGGTAATACTTTTAGTATTTTTGGTATTTGTTTCGTTTCTGTCGGGATTCTATCCGGCATTGATAGCAGGCAGTTACACCCCGGCACATATTTTCAGAGGCAGCAACCCCAATTCCGCAAAAAATAGCTTTTGGAAAAGAATTGTTGACCTAAGAATCAGACAGGTACTTATCATGTTTCAGTTTGCCTGCGCGATTGTACTAATTACCTTAAGCTTTTCAATCAACCGACAGGTAAATTATTTATTTACAGAGGATTATGGTTATGAGGCTGCGGGACTTCTCGTGGTAAGCAACCCTGACGATGAGAACAGGCATATGCGCTTTTCCCGATTAAAAAATCATTTAGAGCCATTTCAGGAGGTACAGCTGGTTACCGCGGGAGAGAATATACCTTCCAACCGGCATGGTAACTTCACCTACATTCAGATGACAGAGAGTGATCATGAAGTACAAACAGGCAATATGAATGTAAGTCATGACTACTTAGAGGGACTTGGGGCAAGGCTTATAGCGGGAAGATTTTTTACCCGGGAATATGGTACGGAAAGTTCAAATATGATCATTAACCGAACTGCCACAAACAATCTGGGCTATACTCCGGAAGAGATTATCAATAAAACTGTTATGAGTCATAGATCCTCTCAGCCACTTCGTATTATAGGGGTGATCGAAGATATACATTTCTATTCGTTACACGAAATGAGTCATCCTATGATGTTTAACCTGTTTGAACAGCCATCGCCATACTCGAATATTTTGGTCAGGGTCGATCCTGGAAATATTAAACAAGGGCTTGATTTGGTTGAAAAATTTTGGAAGCAAGAATACTCAGAATATCCATTTATCTACCATATTATTGAAGATAGGCATAAAAGCCTGTATAATAAGGAGGAGTTGACCCGGAAATTAACCATAATATTTATGATTGCAGCGATCATAATCTCACTATTGGGTCTTTTTGCACTAGCGTCTTATATAATGGCGTCCAGGGTAAAAGAGATTGCTGTCAGAAAGATTATGGGTGCATCCCAGGCTCAGATACTCCTCATGCTCATCAAAGAATTTAGTTTGCTGGTTGTCTTAAGCATGGTGGTTTCCTGGCCAGTGGCCTGGATGGCCATACATCGCTGGCTGGAAGGTTTTGCATACCGGCAGGAACTAGCTTATTCATACTTTTTCATTGCCCCGGCAATGGTATTGCTTTCGGCATGGCTAACAGTATCTTACCACGCTTTTAAAGCAGCAAGAATTAACGCTGCTGAAGCACTTAAGTATGCATAGTTCCAATTCTCAATTAATGTTACTGAACATCTGATGATCGGGACTTCACCTCGCTCAGCCTCAACCTACCCCCCTGCCTTCCATGTTGTAAAAAATTATTACAGTTTTCCAGGTTAATTTTTTAGCATAAAGGCATCAAAAGATTGTTTTCCGGCACCATAGATAATCAGGTAGATCAGCAACATGGTCATAGCAAAGTCGGTACGTGAAGCGTGGGCCATGACCCAAAAACCATCTTCGATCAGTATGGGGATTTTTGTAGATACGATGGCTGTGAACATGATGATCAGCAGTGGAATAGCTGACAGACGCACGACGAAGCCCGCCAGCAGCAGGATGCCACAGAGAATTTCGAAAGTAGCGACAAAACAGGCAAGAAATTCATAGTATTCAAACCCGATCCGCTCAAACCGTCCCGCTCCTACCACTTCGGGCATGATGTATTTTTGAATCCCTTCTGAAAGGAAAACCAGTCATATGATTAGCATCCAAGTATTTTTGTTTTTTTTATTTTTTGGCATAACTATCCACTTTTACAAAATATGTCAACATTCCGTAAATTCCAGAAAAGATTCAATTTGTCCTTTTATAGAATTTCTCAGGGGGTATCAATGGTATTCACC
>SKYG01000282.1 GCA_007128045.1 Bacteroidales bacterium
AAAATGGGGAGGGTTTAACCTGCAACAACAGGGGCGCATCAATATATGAGGTAGTTCTGGTAAGAGAATAGGGAGACCCCAACAAAGTGCCATCCCCTTTAAACCCTTTTTGAGAATACAACAGGGCAGGTTGAAATCCCAGAAATTTCCCTATCGGTATTTCCAAAAAAATGCCGCCGGCAAAACCCAGTTTTGGATCGGCCCTGAAATCTTCACCCTGAGCATCCCATACATTGGCCAGGTTTGCACCAGCCTTGATGCCAAACCGCATATTTTCACGAGTGTCTCTTCCGTATTGCTGTGCATGAACCAAAGTTCCTAAGGTTGTTAGCAGCAGACATGTTATTATCAATATTCTTTTCATAGTCATTAATTGTTTAGTATTATAATTTAATAGAAATGCCAAATTTGCCGCCTGAGAAGGCATTGCCGCCACCAAATTCCAGGTTAAGTCCGAACGTATCCGTAAAATAATAACGTCCGCCAAGCTGTCCGGCAACACCCAAACCAGATGAACGTGATCCTTCATACCCGTCGGGTGAGTTCCAGATATAGAAACCGATGTTAATACCGGCATATAGATCCCAGTTTGAAGGAATGTTAAGAATCCTGTTCAGATGATAGTTGGCATTTCCAGATATGCCGATTACCGAATGGTTATACCTTCTTCCCGACCATCTGTCACGATACGAGCGAAAGGAGGCTTCTGCGCCCAGCGTGATGTCTGGATGCACGCCAAAATCAAGGCCCACATATACCGGCACACCCCATGAAGAAAGTCCTAACCCGGCATTAAACTGCGACTGCCCCACAGCAATGGGGGCTTGTGCAAACATGGCTGTTGAAGCCATGAATAACATAATAAGTATGATTGTTTTTCTCATTTTTTGTTTTTTAAATTATAAGTTATGTTGTGACGTTCAAAATCAAAGGATGCTAATACAACCCAGCTTTTAATTCTCTTCAAAAATGTCTGTCAGGTTTTAGGCTGTTTAGTCCCAGGTTCAATTTCATCTAACTTAGACTTTCCTTTTTCAACAAAATCTGACACCTCCTCTTTTATCTTTTCATAATTTTCAGAGACACCCTCAATAAAGTCATTGAATTTGTCTTTGATCGCGTCAACCCGGGCTTCGCCTTTACGTAAGATTTTTTTACGTGTATAAGATCCTTTTTCAGGGGCAAAAAGTACACCTAACAGCATCCCGGCAGCAGCACCAGCCACTACACCTAACAATACATTCACAGCTTTCATAATTTGGCATTAATTAATTTTTAGTACTCCGTTGTTTGTCTAATATTATGTTACAAAGGTGGGTAGATATACATTGAAATGTATTACATAACTTTTTGAATTTATTGTATGATTCACACATCTGCCATGGCCCAATGTCCTTCAGGTATCCGTTTCTATAAAAAATAAAATGCCTCCCTGAAATTTCAGAGAGGCATTGAAAGTCAAAAAATGGCTCTTACATTCTAATGTTTCTGGAACAGCTACATACTAACCTGTATTATTCCTGCTTTTAATTCAGTTTAAACCTTTTCGGGCGATGAGCGCCGGTATTGAAAGACCACAAATCCAGCGATCAGAATACCACCCAGCACGATAGCCCATGTAGTGAGGGGTACTGGCGGGGGCGGGTTCACCCGCTCAACACGCTCAGTATCAAACACTGTAGTTTCACTCACCGTCGCGGTAGCCGTATTGTCTACGTAGCCCAAACTCATATCGTCATCGGTGATGGCATGGGACGTATTCTCTATCCAACTTTGTCCAGGACCAAGCGTAATATTCGCCCATATCTGTTCAGTTAGATCATCTTCAACAGTAATATTGGTCACCGTAACCGTACCGGTGTTTTCAACCACAATATCGTAGTTGATAACCTGCCCTATGGCATAATAGGTTTTTGGTGTGGCTACTTTGGAGATCAGCAGCCCTTCCTTTGTGACGACCACATAGGCAGAGGCACTTTCAAGAATATCAACTGCTTCAGCGGTAGCAATATTTAATACAAAGCCGTTTTGAAAGTCTGCCTCTGTGATGTTATATGAAAACGTAATAGTTTCACTCATCCCTGGGTCAAGCGATAAGATAGGCCAGGGTGATGCGGGGGCAAGTTCATCTTCAACAGTAATATTTTCCAATGCTGCATCGCCGGTGTTTGTAACCACAATTTCATAATCTATCAGATCACCTTCGTCGAAGAAAGTCTGTGGGTCTGCAGTTTTTGTGATGGTAAGGGCTCCCGGTGCAGCCTGGGATTCCTCTAATTCTGCCATTGTGCCACCACCGGCAAATGTTACGGCTCCGGTTCTTGCAAGCAATCTGCCATCTACAGTAGCTCCGGTGTTCACGGTGATAGAAACAAGGGCCAGAATATTGCCTTTAAAGTCTGTACCATCCCCAATTGTAGCGGAAGAACCAACCTGCCAGTAGACATTATTCGCCTTGGCACCGCCAGCAAGGATTACGCTGCCACCAGCAGTAGTAGTCAGGGTAGATGCTATTTGAAATATCCATACTGCATTTTCATCGCCACCAGCATCAAGCGTTAAAGGCGTATCATTAATTGCAAGGGTAGATGTTGATTTATAAATCCCCGGTGCAAGCGTAAGGTTACCCTGGTTGCCTGATATTGTAGCCGGGGCCGGCACAGTCGAAGCTTCAGCAAAAAGGTAGGCATTCAGCAGGTCCTGTTTAGCTTGGGGAAGCCTGTTAGAGGGGTCATCATCGGCGGCTAAAATTACCCCATTGTTTAATGTTAAATTCGCAACATCTCCAGTAATTGAAGATCGAACGCCCGGATGTAATCCGACATCCATGTTATTAATCGTATTCATTGGTGGAGCAAAGCTGATATCAGTTGCAGCAAGAACGGCAAAGTCAGCCGCTGATTTCAGATCAGGTGCTATCTGTCCGAAACCCGATACCGGGATTGCGAACAAAAAAACAGCTGTAATGGTTTTGGTAAGTTTGGCTTTCATGATGTTGGGTTTTATGATTTATTGGGTTTAGCAAATATAATGAATGAATTAATTAAGCAATGCAAATAA
>SKYG01000160.1 GCA_007128045.1 Bacteroidales bacterium
AAAACTCAGGGGTATGGCGAGGAAAGCAAACAAATTAATCATATACCTGATGCTGGTATTGATTTTACCCGACAGCCTGAGGGTTAGCAGCACGAGTACCATGATCAGCGTGAACTGCCACAAACTGTGAATCACAGCCCAGGCCAATGCGCTGACAAATGGATGGAAGCTTTGCTCGATGAAGCTCATAGCACCTATTGTTCAAACTGTTTTAAATAATCTTGTATTTCCTTCAAATCCGCCTTCGATAACTTTTCATGCCCCAGGGCACCAATCACCAACCTGCCTGCTGAACCATTGTATAAACCGTCGATCATCTTTCCCAGAAAGTGACCCTGGGTGACTTCACGCGATACTGCAGGAGCGTATATATGTTTCCTGCGGCTCGTATCACGCTCCAGTAATCCTTTCTCTGTCATGATCTGCATGGTCTTTAGCGTTGAGGTATATCCAATATCTTTTTGCCTTTCAAGTATGTCATGCACTTCCCTTACCGTTGCTAAGCCTTTATCCCACAATACCTGCAGCACCTCCAGCTCGCTCTCCGTGGGCTGGTATTTCTTGTTGTTTTTCATAGTACGATAGATTTCGTATGCAAATATAGTACGAAAGATATCGTAATGCAAGAAAAATTTTTATTTTTTTAAAAATTTTTCTCGTAGGGACAGGACTTGGCCTGTCCGGATATGATGCATTTTAGAATGATGACAGTGAATAGACTTGGCCTGTCCGGTTAAATTTTAGATATAAATTTGGATGTTTTATTTGGAATGATTAAAAATTATAATTACATTTGCGGCAAGAATTGTGCTATGCCCTTTATACAAAAACATACCAAATTATTCTGTTGCTGCTGTAGCCGCCCCACCATGTATTGGGAGGACTAAGCATTGGTATGAAATCAAAATAACGATTTTATGTATGCCTTCCCAGTATAAGTGGGGGGGCTTTTTTTGTGACCAACTCACAACTTATCAAACAATGAAAAAACTAGCTGAATTTATAGAAACATTACACAATCGCAACATCGAGGATGATTCTGAGTTGCCATGCAAGCCTGATGTGAATCGGTTTGTAAATGATGGCATTGAGTTGTTGTTTCCGATGGACAAGCCTCGCAGTATTGATGCTTATCATTTAAGGTTTAATGGTTTATCGCTGCAACTGGAACGCTTGTTATGTGTGTTGAAGGATGGTATGCCCCATAAGCCTGCTTATGTGAATGACCGATTCTTTAAGCACCTTCCCGCTATTTATACTCAATTACTGGAGGATGCCGAAGCCATTTTTCGTTTCGACCCTGCTGCTGCAAGCATCCGTGAGGTGGTAAATGCCTATCCTGGCTTTTTTGCCATTGCGGTATACCGCTTGTCGCATTGTCTGCTCAATCTGGGTGTGCCTGTATTGCCACGGATGATGTCAGAGTACGCACATAGTGTTACCGGTATTGATATCAACCCAGGAGCACGTATCGGACATTCTTTTTTTATCGATCATGGTACTGGTGTCGTTATTGGTGAGACCACCGATATTGGTAACAATGTAAAGATTTATCAGGGTGTCACATTAGGTGCTTTGAGTGTTGAAAAATCCCTGGCGGCAACAAAACGCCATCCCACGATAGAAGATAACGTGATTATTTATGCTGGTAGCACCGTGCTGGGAGGAAAAACCGTGGTTGGCCGTGAATCTGTGATAGGAGGTAATGTTTGGCTAACCAGCAGTGTGCCACCTTTCTCCCTGGTATACCACACCAGTGAGGTGAAGATCCGTAACAATAAAAACTTCCAGGAACCGATTAATTTTTCGATATGACACCAACAACCTGAGAATTTATCGCTGAGCCCTGAGAATCTTGCGCTGAGCATTAACCTGGGAACCTCGGTCTGAAGGGGATCTCTCACTTCGTTCGAGACGACAGGTGTTATGAACCCTCAACCCGTAACCCGCAACCTTCAATTTTTTATTCACAATTCACAATTCACAGTTCATAAATCATAACAATGAAAGCAAACAATATAATTGAATTAATAGGTGGTACGCCACATGTAAGAGTCAACAGGTTATTCCCATCCACATTTGAGGTATGGATGAAACTTGAACGGTCTAATCCTGGTGCCAGCATTAAAGATCGAATTGCCATGGCTATGATTGAGGATGCTGAGCAAAGGGGAGTTCTTAAAGAAGAGTCAGTTATTATTGAACCCACATCGGGCAATACTGGTATTGGGTTGGCGATGATCGGTGCAGTAAAGGGTTACCGTGTAATACTTGTGATGCCCGAGAGCATGTCATTGGAGCGTCGTCGCATCATGACCCTGTTTGGTGCAGAACTTGTGTTAACCCCCCGTGAAAAGGGAATGCGCGGCGCTATTGAGCGTGCAGAACAATTGCTGGAAGAGATTCCTCACGGATGGATACCGAGGCAGTTCGACAACCCGGCAAATGTTGCGATACATGAGCAAACTACTGCACAGGAAATCCTGGCCGACTTTCCTGAAGGTTTGGACTATCTGATTACAGGAATAGGTACCGGCGGACATATAACCGGTGTGGGGCGTGTGCTGAAAAAGCAATTTCCACATCTCAAGGTGTTTGCTGTGGAGCCTGTGCTTTCACCGGTGTTGAGTGGTGGTGACCCGGGCCCACATCCCATTCAGGGCATCGGTGCGGGTTTTGTTCCTTCCATACTGCAGCGCGATATCATCGACAGGGTCATCACGGTAAGCCAGGAAGAGGCTTTCCTGCAAGCAAGACAGGCTGCGACCCTGGAGGGTTTGTTTATCGGAATCTCTTCCGGGGCTTCGTTGGCAGCAGTTTCGAAAGCACTGGTTGACATACCGGAAGGATCAAGGATAATGACCTTTAACTACGACACCGGAGAACGCTATCTGTCTATTGATGGGTTGTTCGAATAGAAAAAAGATTAAATTTGTAAAAGTTAAATCAGGGTTTCTCCTCCAAATAGTATGGTATTATTGTGAAAAGTTTGTTGAAATCTGCCTTGAACTGTCTGCATCTGGATGTGACCAGGAACCTGGAGTACGACAGGTATACCAAGGAGATCATGAAAAAGGTATTGGGAAAAAATTCAAATTGCATTGACGTTGGATGCCACAAGGGCGAATTACTTAATGTGATTCTCAGGCTTGCCCCTGGCGGCAAGCATTATGGTTTTGAACCCATACCCGGACTGTATCATAAACTGATCGCCAAATATAAGGGTAGAGTAACCATCTACCCTTATGCATTGTCAGACACCAACGGGGTATCCAAGTTTCAGTTTGTTAAAAATGCCCCTGCTTATAGTGGCATTAAAAAGAGACTATACGCCACCAATGAACCGGATATTGATGAGATCAGTGTGGCCGTCAGGACGTTGGATGGGATTATACCGGAGGATATGGTCATAGATTTCATCAAGATAGATGTGGAAGGGGGAGAGTTTGGCGTACTCAAGGGTGCGGTGAGCTTGTTGAAACGCTGTCGGCCGGTGGTGATCTTTGAAAGTGGTCTTGGCGCCAGCGATTACTACGGCACTCAGCCTGAGGATGTATATGAGTTTTTAACCAGGCAGGCAGGGTATAACATTTCGCTGCTTAAGTCGTTCTTACGCGAGGATAAGCCCTTGAGTTCAGACGAATATCTGCACTATTATAATTCAAGAACAGAGTATTATTTTATTGCCCATAGATGATGATAGCACAATATGAGCTGCATTTACCTGCTTTCAGACGTGGCTTTCACCTGATTACCCGTCTGATCACCGAAAAGATCGGAAAGCTGCCGGAGTCTGGCTTGCTTAACCTATTTGTACATCATACCTCAGCTGGCCTGATGATCAATGAAAATGCTGATCATTCTGTGCGGGTCGATCTGGAATCAAGCTTTGACAAGCTTGCTCCGGAGCGTATGCCATATTATACCCATACGCTGGAAGGTGATGATGATATGCCAGCACATATCAAATCAAGCCTGTCCGGAGTCTCTCTGACTATCCCCATAGCCAACCACCGGCTTAAGCTAGGTACCTGGCAAGGCATTTACCTTTGCGAGTACCGCAATCACGGGGGCAACCGCAAGCTCACCCTTACCGTTATGGGATAGTTTAGGGTTGCATAGCGCGCGTCATCTCGAATGGAAAGCCCAAGGGCCGGGCTAGCGGGAGTTTCCCTGAAAATGGAAAATTGCTGGCCTTCCTCTGGCGAGGCGGGAGGTCTTCGGCAGACTGACGGTTACCGCTTGACCGTATCCGGATTTATTATTATCTTTACATAAAGCCTGAATAATGCAGGATAGAGCCTAATATGTTGGGGTAATTTAATTATGGAAACAAACAGGGTAGAGACCATACAGCTGAACGTGGAGGGCATGCATTGCACCAATTGCGCATTGGGTGTACGCAAAACCCTTGAGAAAGACGGATTTACCAATATCAATGCCGACTTTGCCGGCAACGAGGTCAGCTTTGATCTGGCAGAAGGCCAACATGTCGACAAGGCTATTGACCTGATCCGGTCACTGGGGTACCAGGTCACGTTGAAGTCTGAAAAAGGACAGGCCGGCAAAACCCCCCTTTTGCCCATAGAAAAGAAGTTCTGGTTTTCGGCGGTGTTTACCATTCCCCTCATCCTGGCTATGTTTATCCCGCTGGATTTTTTACATGATGACCTGTTTCAGCTTGCCCTGACCATTCCTGTGGTGGTGGTAGGATTTTATCATTTTGGTCGCAGTGCTTACTTCAGCCTTCGCTCTGGTGTTGCCAACATGGATGTGCTGATATTTCTTGGAAGCACGGCTGCCTTTATATACAGCCTGATTGGTACCATACAGGGGTTGGGTCATGATTACATGTTTTACGAGACGTCGGCAAGCATCATCACGATCGTGTTGCTGGGTAATATGCTGGAGCAACGGTCAGTAAAGAAGACCACCTCCGCTATCGACGATCTGGTGCGCTTGCAAAAGAATACGGCCAGACGTATTACGATGGAGATGCATAGCGGACAGGAGTATATTGAAGAGGTTGATTCATCGCTTATAAAGATCGAAGAAAAGTTGCTGGTTAATACCGGCGACAAGGTACCAGTCGACGGGGAGGTATACTGGGGCCATTGCAGTGTCGATGAACGTATGATATCGGGTGAGAGCCTCCCCGTGGAGAAGACCGTTGGCGACAAGCTGGTTGGTGGTACCGTGTTGTTATCAGGAACCATCAGGATGAAGACCGTTGCAGTGGGCGAAGATACCGTACTTGCACAGATCATCGCTATGGTTAAGGAGGCACAGAAAGACAAGCCTGCTCTGCAAAACCTGGCCGACAAGATCAGCATGGTGTTTGTGCCTGTCGTGGTTGCTTTATCGCTGCTTACCATGATTTTCTGGTATCTTGGAATGGGGCTGGGCTTTCAGGATTCTTTGATGCGTGGCATTGCCGTACTGGTTATTGCCTGTCCATGTGCCCTGGGTCTGGCCATACCCACCGCTGTGGTGGTAGGACTGGGTCGCACGGCCAAAAGTGGTATCCTGATTAAAGGAGGTACCGCCATAGACAAACTCAGCGCCATCGATACCATCGTTTTTGATAAGACAGGAACTCTTACCACCGGAAAGTTCAGGGTGAAGAGGTTGCAGGGTCTGGGAAAATCTGACGAAGCCATCAAAAAGGTAGTATATAGCCTGGAAAGACACTCCTCCCATCCGTTGGCTGTTTCAATTGTTGATCAGTTTAAGGGTGTTGAAGAGATTTCATTTGAGGATGTAGAAGAGCAGAAAGGGCTGGGCATCACGGCCACCGATGCTGAAGGCAACAGCTATGTGGCGGGATCATATAATGTGGCGGCTCATCTTACTGACGACAGGTCGCATACGATTTATGTGGTCATGAATGACCGCTTGATCGGGTGGCTCGATATGGAAGATGAGGTTAAGCCGGAGGCGGTAAACACCATCAGGTCGCTGAAACGTAAAGGCATCAGGCCCATTATGCTGAGTGGTGACCGCAGGGAACGTTGTGAGGAGCTTGCCCGCTTTCTGGATATTGATGAAGTGCATTATGAGAAATTACCTCATGAAAAGTTGGAGATCATTACTGAACTGGCGGCTCATTCCAGGGTTGCCATGGTGGGCGACGGAATCAACGATGCGCCAGCATTGGCAAAGGCCTTTATTGGCATCAGCATGAGCGATGCCACCCAGGTTGCCGTTAAGTCGGCCGAGGTGGTATTGCTGAAAGGCAAGCTCAGCTTGCTGGAGAAGGCCATCCTTTCATCACGCACCACCTTACGTACCATCAAAGAGAACCTGTTTTGGGCATTCTTTTATAATGTGGCTGCCATCCCCCTGGCCATGGCAGGCTTTTTAACCCCTATAGTGGCTGCCGGTGCCATGGCGGCATCAGACATTATCGTGGTACTGAACTCACTCAGGCTAAAAAAAAGGAAGTTGCGCTAACTTACTCCATGCACTTCTCGATGCTATGCCACAGGGCCGCCGCGGTTTTATCCCACGAAAACATCTCACGTTGCAGGCGACCTTTCCTGATGAGGTCTGCCCTTGTTTGGGGTTCGGTGGCCATCTTCACCAGGGCATTGGTAATAGACTCGACAGAGTAAGGGTCAGCATATATGGCAGCATCTCCTGCTACCTCAGGCATGGCGGTAATATTTGAGGTGATTACCGGTACATCACAGTTCATGGCTTCTATGATCGGTATCCCGAATCCCTCAAAAGTTGAAGGTAACACTAACGACAAGGAGGCACCCACAAGCTGCGACAGCTCATCTCTGTTGAGCCTGCCAACTGCAGATACCCGGTCTTTGTACCTGAGGCTGTCGTGGTTAATCTGATAGAAAGAGCTTCTGAACATGGGTACCCCTGCAATCAGTAAATGGGCGTCTGACACCCCTTTGTCACAGAACTTATCGAAGGCCGAAAGAAGCCTCTTGAGGTTCTTCCGCGGGTTCATGGCACCAACATATACGAAGTATTCCTTCCCGTTTGTATATTGTTTTCTGATGTTTTCCTTTACTGTATCCGGCAATGGTTTAAACACATCGCTCGATCCATTATATACCACATCGATCTTTGAGATGTCGACACCATACGTCTGGGCGATGTCGTGGCGGGAGTATTCAGAGACGGTAACGATGCGCTGTGCATTCTTCGTGTATTGAGGCAAAAACACCTTGTAGTATTTCCTTGCCAGTGGTGGCAAATTCTCCGGGAAGTGGACATAGTTCAGGTCGTGCAGGGCAATGATCGACTTATGTTCAGGCGGTACGTTGTATCCATCGGGAGAAAAGAACAGATCGATTTTATGTTTTTTAAGTATCTGAGGGATGATATGGTGAAACCTCAGATACCACAACAGGGGATGCCTGCTGGGCAAAAATGTACGGATCGGGTGTACATTGTCGGAGAATATGAATGACTCATGGTACGGCCTGTCAAAGATAAAATAGAACTGATGTTCGGGATGGGCCCTGGTGATACGGCTCAGTGTTTCATATTCGAACCATCCGATCCCTTCAAGGCGGTCTTTCAGCAGCAGTTTGGTGTTGACGGCTATTTTCATCTGGTCGGGCAGTGGGCAGATTCCTGGATAGTGGTATTTATCAGGCGTTCATCGACATGAGGAATTCTTCGTTGGAACGGGTGTGGCGCAGTTTGTCGAGCAGAAACTCCATGGCTTCCAGGGGTGTCATGTCGGCAATAAACTTGCGTAGCACCCAGATGCGGCTCATCATGTCTTTGTCGATGAGCAGGTCTTCGCGGCGTGTACCTGATGCGACGATATCGATAGAAGGGAAGATTCTTTTGTTCGAGATGCGGCGGTCGAGTTGCAGCTCCATATTTCCTGTTCCTTTGAACTCTTCAAAGATCACCTCATCCATTTTAGAGCCGGTGTCGATCAGTGCTGTGGCGATGATCGAGAGGGAACCTCCGTTTTCAATGTTTCTCGCGGCACCGAAGAAGCGCTTTGGTTTGTGTAGTGCGTTGGCATCTACCCCGCCGGAGAGCACTTTCCCGGATGCAGGGGCCACGGTGTTGAAGGCTCTTGCCAGGCGGGTGATGCTGTCGAGCAGTATCACCACATCATGACCGCATTCTACCATGCGCTTGGCTTTCTCCAATACGATACCAGCTACCTTGACATGCCTGTCGGCAGGCTCATCGAACGTCGATGATATCACCTCTGCGTTAACGTTACGTGCCATCTCAGTAACCTCTTCGGGGCGCTCGTCGATCAGCAGAACGATTAGGTACACCTCCGGGTGATTGGCAGCGATGGCATTGGCTACTTCCTGCAGCAATATTGTCTTCCCTGTTTTAGGCTGCGCCACTATCAGTCCACGCTGGCCCTTGCCTATCGGTGAGAACATGTCGATAACACGCGTCGACATAGTCTCTCCGACATGGCCAATGATGTTGAATTTCTCATCTGGAAACAGTGGTGTAAGGAAGTCGAAGGGCACCCTGTCGCGTACCTCTGCCGGATCACGGCCGTTAATCTTTTCCACTTTGATCAGGGGGAAGTACTTTTCATTTTCCTTAGGTGGCCGTATGCCTCCATTCACTGTATCGCCGGTCTTCAGACCAAACAGCTTGATCTGACTCTGCGACACATACACATCGTCAGGTGAATTCAGGTAGTTGTAATCTGACGAACGTAAAAAGCCATAGCCATCGGGCATGATTTCCAACACCCCTTCGGCAGTTATGATACCATCGAATTCATAAACAGACTCTCCTGTACGCTTGTCATAGCCCTTGGACTTCTGATAGCCGTCTTTGACTTTGTATTTTTGATCCTGATGATCTGTCCTGGGGGATTCTGTTTTTTGGGTAGGTTCTTCCTGTTTTTCCTGTGCCTCTGTGTTTGCTTCCGGTTCAGCCGGTTTGTTGAAGTTATCAAGCAGGTCGGCTGGTTCTTTTGTCAGTTCATCCTGAAGGTTGCTCTTTTCTTTTCTGTCGATCGCAGGCTTATCATCTTCATTCCAGCTCATTTTCTGCTCCTGCTGCTCTGTTGATCTTTTTTCCTGGACAACCGTACGGTCTTCTTTGTTTGGTTGCTGGAAGGGCGATTTTTTCTGCTCCTGCTGTTGACTTTGGTCGCGCTGTTGGTTTTGGACTTGTGGTTGATTTTGATCTGGCTGCTGGCTCTGGTACTGTTGTTTGTTCCTGTATTCGCGGTTGTCTTTGGGCTCTTTTCCTGTGGATGAGCCTGCGGGGATACGCTTTCTGGTTCTTTGTGGTTTTCTGGCCGGTTTCTGTTGAGCTGGAGCAGCGGCCTGCTGTTCTGTCTTTTGTTCAGTAACTTGAGTGCCGGACTGTTCTTTTTGTTGCCCCGGGTCTTTTATGGCTTCTGCTGTCTTCGGTTCAGGCTGTTTGCTGGATTTTTGGGTGTCAGTGTCATCCTGTTTTATTTGTCCGGTATGTGTCGGCTTCTGCGGATCTGACGTTGGAGACGGTCGTTTTTCAGACTTCAGCTCCTGTGCCTGGGGCTTTGCTGGTACGTTCTTTTTTCCAGGTTTTCTGCCGCGTTTCTTAGCAGGTTTTGCTTCCGCCGATGGCGTTGGCTGCTGTACAGGGGCCTGATCAGATTTTTTAACCACTTTACGGACAGGGGTTTGTGGATTCAGTGCCTGGGTGTCAAGGATCTTATAGATCAGGTCTTGCTTTTTATATGATTCTACCCTTTTGATCTTTAGCTCTTTGGCGATCTCCCTGAGTTCAGCAAGCAGCTTGCCGTTTAATTCGACGATGTCGTACATAGGTGTATAGTTTGATTGATGGTCATAATAAAATGTTTTTTCAATTGTCGGTAATTTATGTGCTTCCCATACAGTAACAATTAATTATCCCGTATAAGGAATAACCGGTACAGAACAGACTCACCGTAGAAGGTAATCTTTGAAAAAACAATAATGATTGGTGTATATGTTATAGAAAACTTAGAAACGAAAGAAGATTTCAGACTACAAAGATAACGATAATTGTATTAATTACAAAAAAAGTGTTTTTTAAGGCAGAATGATGGTATGTTACCAATCACCCTGAACTAAAAGCATGAATAATCAAGGTTGCAATGCAAATAAAAAAAATCATGTACTTTTGTGTACTATAAATTAAATTGATAAAGATATGCTTCAGAGGATACAGTCGATTTATTTGTTTTTGGTAATACTAGTTGCCGTATTGTTTTTGTTTTTTCCTTTAGGAAGTATACGCCTGAATGGCGAATCAGTGAGTATTATGTTGACAGGCAGCGACCTCGCACAGGAAAATTTTGCCGGTGCCTATGCCAACCTATACAGGTTTTCCTTGTATGTTTTGCTGGTTGTCGCAATGGTATTTACTGCATACATCATCTTTCAGTACGGAAAAAGACTCTTTCAGATCCGTCTTGGAAAGATCCATATATTGTTACACCTGATCATCCTGGTTATTACGTTTTTTTACCTGGATCATCTGCGGGCTTCCGTGCCAGGCTCTTCACTCTCTTATGGCCCTTCCGTGTTCTTCCCTTTGGTGTCTCTGTTTCTGATATTGATGTCTAACAAGGCGATCATGAAAGATGAGAAGCTGGTTCGTGCTGCCGACCGCATCAGGTGACTCTTGATCCAGACTCCCGACTTAATGAACAGACTCTATTGATATTATTCTTCCAGCCTTTTTACCACATAGTCGGAGTTAAACAGGCGTAAGGCTCCCATATATTTTAGTTTGAACTTCATAAAGTCGCCTACCTTATATTTTTTTGGATTTTTACCGAGGTCTATCACCAGGATATCGGAGCTGGCTCCGACAATTTCCATTTGCTTATCGGCAGGGATCAGAAAGTCCGGGCTGATATCGAGTAGTCCGATGTCGAGCAGTGCCCTCCATGATGTCTTGCCATAGTCGTCGGGGTTCACTTCGAATGATTCTCCGGAGGGATTTTCCGCCATATTTCCTTCAGGTACGACAGGTTTTTCAATGAGTTCGATGATCTCTGACTGCAGGGTGATCACATCGTCGCGCATCCCTTTAATGGTTTTGCCGGTAAACAGGTCGGCGCCGAAATACAATGTCTCTCCCACCCTGAAATGATTCACCCCTGGCGGCACCTGGTTCTTATACAGCATGGGAATGGTCACCGAGGTGCCACCCGACAGGTACTGTATCTTGCGGTTGAACTTCAGCTCTACGATCTGTTTGTATAGGCTAAGCTGGATAAGCTTATCACGTGAAGGCATCACCCCGTAAAGGCAATTCAGGTTGGTGCCGAATCCGACGATCTCTATGTTTGGCAATTCAAACACCTGCTCATAGAAGTTTACCAGGTTGTCGCCCAGCACCCCTTCGCGCAACTCGCCCATCTCTATCATAATAATCACTTTATGCACCTTATCCTGCCGATGGGCCTCTTTGGATATCAGCTTCATGGTTTCCAGGTCGCTGTTAAGGCTGATATCGGCATACCTGACCAGGCTTTTGATACTTCTACGGGGTGGTGGTTTGATGTA
>SKYG01000136.1 GCA_007128045.1 Bacteroidales bacterium
ACCGGCAATGGCGCCGCGACAACCTCGTTCTGAACCTGGCTATAGGATACCCGTTTTAAAGGTCAAAGGTCGAAGGTCGAAGGTCGAAGGTCGAAGGTCGAAGGTCGAAGGTCGAAGGTCAAAGGTTTAACAACTCAACTATCTTCCCTGCTAACGATCTCAAAAACACGTGTCAGGCGTTGTCCGTCCTCGTCTACCAAGGTTAGCAGATGATATCCGTAGGGTGGGTTTAATGCCATCCTGTGGGGTGTTTGGGTCTCTCCTATGTAGTCCTCGCCGATGTGCCAGTATATTGTTTTCTTTTCCTGCCGGTGGGCTACTTCAAAAACAGCCATTCCCGGTTTGCCGTCAAGTTCTTTGGGTATATAAATCGCCTGACCTTCGCCCGGATATATGAGTTCCATAACGGGTATTCCGGATTCTTGATGGCAATCGGCCCTGTATGGAGGCAAGGGTTTATACAGCGGGTTTCTGTATTTATAGAACCACTCTATGGCCGGAGGAAGTACAAACCAGGAGACCTGCCTGATGGCGGACACATTTTCACAGTGGCTGTTTACCCTGAAAGTCATGGTTGTATCCATATGGATAAGTTGGTGGTATGGACAGGGTGGTGATTGCAGGGCCCTTCTTGTGACCTGGATCATATCGGTCTCATGGCAGTTCATACCTGCTCTGTATCCACTTTGACGGCAAACGCTGATCTGCTCCAGGGCATCATAGGGCTGATCGAACCACGCACTACCTGGCAACAGGCCGAATAACTCAAACATGATGGGGGCTGCCGAGCCAGTACCTGTATGTCCGGGACGACCCTCTCCGGAGGCATTACCTGTCCAGACACCCACAACATAGTCGCGTGTGCTGCCAATAGCCCATGCATCGCGGCCACCGAAGCTGGTGCCGGTTTTCCAGGCTATCTTTCCTTGTGACGACATGACTTGCCAGCCGGACTCAGAGTCAGGCCGGTTGACTGACGCCAGTGCTTCCCAGCATAGCCATAAAGCGCCGGCACTGACCCCGGGGTCATCATGTAATGGCATCGTTTTCACATGCCTGTCGTCCTGAAAAAAGGTCGGCATATGAAAGTCGCCGGGATTATAGCTGCCATGATTTGCTCTGTAGTTTGCTAAAACCCTCGACAGGGAGGCATACACGCCGGCCAGCTCCCACAAGCTCCCTTCGGCACCGCCAAGGATCAGCGACAGCCCATAATGTGAAGGCGTTTGGCTAATAGTGGTCATTCCCAGTTCCTGGAGCATATAGTGAAATTTTTCTATTCCATAATCGCGAAGCATCCTGACAGATGGAACATTCAGCGATCTTGACAACACCTGAGAGGCAGGAACTGCGCCATCATATACCGGATGGAAGTTCTTTGGTGAATATCCTGCTATCTGTGTCGGGATGTCGGGGATTAGCGTTGTGGGCAATACACTTCCTTCGTCCATCATGGCGATATACAGAAATGGTTTCAGGATGCTTCCGGTACTGCGGGGAGCATTAATCACATCAACCTGGGCGCCATTTTCATTACTGCTGGATTGCCGGCTGTTGCCTACATAAGCCAGCACATTCCCTGTGTTTACTTCAATGATAATGGCTGCGGCATTGTAGACATGATTGGCTTTAAGTACCCTTGAGTGCTCTTCCACAATGGATACTGCCCTTTGTTGCAAATACGTGTTTATCGTTGTCTGCACCCTTTGCCCCTGATAATTGAGGGCGATCCTGTCGAGCAAATGGGAGGCCAGCTGGGGCAATGGAAGCGGCCTGCCTGGTAGTGGCTCCAGCTTAGACAAATTGCAGGTAAGCGAATCTATATTACCAGCGGCCAATAATTTATCCAACAATCGATTTCTTTTCGCTGTTAATGCCTCCTGATTCCTGCCTGGAAAAATCAGGGATGGTGCATTTGGCAATACTGCCAGTGTGGCTGCTTCAGCCCACGAAAGGTCGTGCGGAGGCCGTCCATAGTACCGCCATGAAGCGGCATCCAGTCCTACGACATTTCCACCAAAAGGGGCATAAGAGGCATATAGACAAAGAATCTCATGTTTGGTATAGCGCATTTCGAGGCGGGTGGCCAGCACGATCTCCAGGATTTTTTCTGGTATGGTGCGCGATTTACCCTTTCTTGACAAACGTATTACCTGCATACTGATAGTACTTCCACCCTGGCTTATTCTGCCCTCTTTAAGGTTTTGCACGAGGGCTCTGATTGCCGAAAATGGATTAAATCCGGGATGATAATAAAAGTAGCGGTCCTCGAACTGTAATAGTGCAAGTTTAAAGCGCAGGGGTACCTCTTCGATGATGGGAAACCGCCACTGACCGTCTTCAGCAATACGTGCACCCAATAACTCTCCCTGAGTGTCTTCAATGACAGTGCTGGTTGGATCATCAAACAATCGTGAAGGCAGCGATACATACCAGACTAAAAACAGACATATGAATGTGACAATCAGGCCAAGGTATTTCTTCTTCAATCCAGACATCTAAAGAAATTCATTTGTTTGTCATTCTGGCAATACCACTTCGACCATTTCTCCGGGTATGCGGGCATATACCCGGTCATTATACATGGCCTCACAAAAAACCCCTGGTAACAGGAATTGCCCTCTGTAAGCTGCATGCAGCTTCACCACAAATAGTTTTGTCTGACCGGGAGCGATGTCGAAGTGGGTATGAACCCTGTCATCCCGGATATCCTGGTAAGAGGGGACACTAGCCTGATGCGCGGACACAAATTCGTCCATGCGTGTATTATGAATCTCCCATCCCGACGGAAATAGCTGTGTAAGCACCATGTCGGAATAATGCCCTCCGCCTCCGGGATGCGTAACACTTACTTCGGCCAGGAAGTCAACGCCCTGAAGCATACGGTTGCTCTCAATAAGGTTTCCGGACATATCACGATATGCAACACGCATCTGCAGAAGATTATTTTCTTCCTTGACCAGCCCGGCATCAGGTTTTCCGCTCAGTATCAGCCTGGCAAACAAAATCCCACTACCTTCATTGGCAACATGCAGATCATAGTTTTTAATGTGATTGATCTCAATTGGTATCTGTGTTACAGCTTTATTAACCACCAAGCTCACCTCATTACCCCTGTCCACTTTATATGCAATACGCATGTCAGATGCAGGGGGCTGTCCGCCAGTAAATTTGGAGACTGCCAAAAGACACCAGGCCGTTGTCTGAGTGCTCATCCAGTTTTGACTTGTTAAGGCGCTGGATAGTTGTCTGACCAGGGCAATTCCTTCTGATCGTTTGTCCATCAAGGTGAGTGTTTCAAGCACCATGGCGATATCTCTTTCCCTTGATCCGTAGCTGCTGTTAAATGCATTGTACGGCTGAACATCCATGGCAATACCTTCTATCAGTTCGTTTGCTGCCTCAGTTTGCCCTGCCAGCACATAGGCTGCGGCCAGGCGCCATCTGGCCTGAACCGACAGGGGCCTGTGTTCTCTCAGTCTGTTCATGGCACCCATTTCGGGCGAATTTGCCAGGGCCAGTGTGTACAGGCGGTATGCCTGATTTAAATCTGAAAAATCATTTGTCTGGGCCGGTTTTATTGCCGAATTGGGGTTCCACCCCCTGGCTTTGTTTTGCTGGAACCTGATCCAGTTTTCTTTTAAGCGCGATGGCAAGGCGAATCCAATAGCCTCTGCTTCAAGAATAAAATGCCCGGCATACGAGCTGCCCCAATCGCTGGCATCACTATGGCCAGGCCAGTATCTGAAGCCCCCACCTGGCAATTGGGATGATGCGATCAGCCGGATAGCCTCTTTAATGTTGTTCTCAGTATATGTTATCATCGCGGCATCCATGTCGAGCACCGAGCCAATGAATAACTGGGGAAATGCAGCAGACGTAATTTGTTCGACACATCCATGGGGGTAGTCAATAAGGTATTTCAGTCTGCGGCCAAAATCGATAGGTGGAATCGAAGAGAATTCGATGATGGCGCTGTTAGACCCGGATATACCAATGGGTGCAAAGCTTGTTGTCCAATCTTTCCCTGCTTCTATCACTGTTTCTGCCGATGTGCTGATAGGTGGATAGGGATTTCGCACATCAATTTCCAGTTCCTGTACTGCATGTTCATTGCCGCTTACTGCCGTCACCTTTACTTTTGCTACACCCTGAATATCACCTACCTCTATGTCAAAATTTGTAACCTGGTCTCCCGTCTGGTTGAAGGTCAACTGTCTGGAAGACCCTGAAGTTAGCCTTAGGGTGTTGTTAACCACCACCTCCACCTTTACTTCACGCACATGGTCATCCATGGCAAATACGCTGACAGGTAAGGTGAAGGACTCGCCCGGACTCAATACCCTGGGTAATGTGGTCAGTACCATCAAAGGATTTTTTACCTGGATGGTTTTCTCTGCATGGCCATAGGCGCTCTGGTTGCCTGCTACCAGCATCGCCCTGACGGCGCCCACATATTGGGGGATGTCGATCTTATGTGTGTTGGTGCGTCCACGATCCAGTGTAAATGGCCCAATAAACCGCACCATAGGTTTAAACCTGTTGGCCTGCGACTGTGGAGGCTGAACCAGTGCCTCATCGCCTCCCACACTGAAAATTTGCTCCAGCCTTCCGCCGTATGCACCAATGACAAAATCGTACATATCCCATGTCTTTACGCCCAAGGCTTCCCGGGCGTAGAATGCGTTCCATATATCTGGGGTTTTAAACCGGGTCAGTGCCAGCAATCCTTCATCAACGATTGCCAGCGTGTACGTGAATGGTTTACCATCCTTTTCTCCGACACGAATGCTGGCGGTAGTTCCGGGATGCATGGTTTCGGGCGTTTCAATCCACGGACTGAGCCGGGAAGCTGGGTCCTCCACAAATACCGGAACCACTCCGTACATCCTGATCGGAAGGTCATTCACGGTTTGCGCATGGGGCTGAATACAAGTCACATGTATGTACACATTAGGGGCCATTTGGGCGGTAACAGGGACACTGAAACGCATCTCCTCCCCCTTGGCTTCTACCCAGTAGGCATCGATTACCTGTGAGCCCGACTCAACACTTACCAGAGCCCGTCCCTGTTGCATGGCAGGCAGGGTAACCTGCACCTGTTCTCCAACCTGATAATTTTCCTTATCGGTACGTATGCTCAGCATGGCTGCTGCCTGTGGGTCATCACCATGAGCCCTTGATGTCCAGTCCGGCCAATCGACATACACCAGTTTACCTGTGCTATGGCCCCCGGCCGTGTCGCTGATCCGGATCAGGTAGCGCCCCCAGTCCGGGTGTGGTATCCGAAAAGAAAACGATCCGGTGCCCTCCGAAGTCGATATTGTTTTGGATATAAATGGCTCCTGGTAGGTACTCCCCATATAGGAGGCAAGGTTCTCTCCGGATGCATCCCACCACCACCTCCACTGAACCTTATAAATATCTACCCTGATCTCATTTAGTGAAACAGGCTTTCCGTCTGCATCGACGGTAACCACATCTATTGTGTGGTCGGTATCATTTACGAGCATTCCGGAGTGTGGGTCCCCTTCCGGTACTTTCATTCCTATATATACACGGTATGGCGAGTAGGGTATTGTAAACCTGTCAATACTAAAATCCCCTCCCTCCTCAAATGCCCTCGTAATAAAATGTGCCTGCAGCATTCCCGGAGCTGCCTCCATAACGGAGATTGACGGATTAACAGCAGCGTAACCACTTGCATCGGTCTTTTCGTCAAATAGGTTAATTTCCTGTGAATCAAACCTCCGGGAAGGATCATCAAACTCATAGCTGCTATACTGGGGGAAACTGGTTTTCATTTGTGTGAGGGTTGCCGCTATGTGTACCCTTAGGTTACGGCCTGGTGCGCCATGCAACCAGTTTACCTGGAGACGGCCCTTAGACTGCTGTCCCGGTTTGAGCACGGCAGTTCCCCAGTCAAGGTTTATGTTCAAACGGTTTGGCTTTACCGATTCCACCTTAATGAGTTTGGTGAAGCTCAGTCCACCAACACGGATCATGGCATTCCAGTTGCCTGTGGGTGCATCCGGTGATGTGGCAATAGGGAAATAATAAAAGCCGTTCAGTTCCTGACTGCGGTTCTCAGACATTACCAACTGTCCCATAGGATTGATCAACTCAAAGCTTACCGGGTGGTTCAATGGCAGTTGCTTAAGCTTGTCTTCAAGAACAAAAACTACATGCAGGGTGTCACCAGGCCTCCATACGCCACGATCGCCATAGATAAACCCTTTAACCCCTTTCTGCACCGGTTGTCCTGTAACATCGAACCGGCTCAACGACAAGGCGGAACTTTCGTCAAGCCGCAAATAACCCCGCTGGTCATTCTGCCTGGCAATAAGCAGGTATGGTTTTACGGAGGTTGAAACGCGGGCCATCCCCTGTTTGTCTGTTACAAGGTTTCCTATCAGCTGGTTCTGATAATTATACACCTCTAAATCTACCTGCGACAATGGCATGGCCGTGCGCAAATCAGTAACTGCGAACAATAGGTTCTGGTCGCTTTCGCCCTTGGCAACGATGCCCAGGTTTGAGGCCAGAATGTTTCGGCTTATGGACCTTTCCCGTCCGTAATACGAACTGCTGCACGGATCGTCGCGTTCTTCCCAGTTAAAGCCGGGGTCATACCAGCTGAAAGGATTTCCACTGTCCCAATAGGCATCAGGATCATCCCAAAATGACATGTCTGTCGTATCTGCTCCGGCGAAGGCATGGGTCTGATTCGAAGACAATGCGCTAAAATTTTCATCGTCTCCGCACGGATATACGGCATGTTCTTGCTTGAACCCTATTTCCACCCTGTAAATGGCTCCAGGCTCCGCCTTGATCATATCTGAAATATCTACAGAGAAGGTATTCCATGTACTTAGATCAAGTGGCCTGTCTGACTGAAGCGGGATCGTTTGCTGGAAGATCAGGCGACCTGCCCGTTTTAGCTGATTGTCGCCATCGAGAGTGTTGATCTGCAAAAAATGGGCTACGTTATTTTCATAAATCCTGATGATTCTCACATCGACAGCACGAAGGCTTACGGCCTCAAAAGGGAAAACCAGCTTATCGCTGCCAGGAAGAATAACTCCACGCCCGGTAAGCCTCACTGCCGGCAAGATATCTTCGAATATCAGCGAAAATTCCTGCTGTGTATTGAATCTTGACCCAAAGCTGCTTTGCAGCCCCTGATTAACATACAGCTGATAACTACCTGTTAAACGGCCGGCAGTATATATTCTGAGCCTGTTGCCTTCAGACTGAAACCTTAGTCCGGTTTGGTTTCCCAACTGAACAAGTCCCTGTAATTGCTGATTTCGCAACAGGGGATCGGAAAAATAAACCAATACGTGCTGTTCGGGATATTGAACCACCCTGGTATCCATCACTATGAACTCATCAATAGCAGGAATATCGATCTGTTTCTCCCCTTTATGTTCAATTTTTAGTGGTTTTCCATCCCACGAAATGATTAGTTTTTCCCTGGCCTGTTTACGTTCTATACTGTCAACAACAAATCTATGGATGGTGCCGGCAGGATCATGGTCCCACTTTAAAGAAAGCCGGCGTTTTCCTTGTGATGCGCTTACTAAGCGTTCTACATCCTGGTCTTCCATATAATCGGCTGTGATAAGCTGTCCTGAATAGCTGTTCCAACGACCACTGGCTTGATCCAGCGATTCCAGGCCATCAAGATTTACTGCAAACAATTGCCTGATTACCACAAATGAAAACTCGAATACCGACAGTTTTTTATCCAGTTCGAGTAGGCGGCCTACATGAAAGCGGGCAACATACTGCTGTCCGGGAGCCAGCCTTGCTTCGGGTCGGAATTCGATGGTGCGGGCATCAATCCAATAGGCGGTGCCTTTGATCGCGGGAGAAAAATCAAATAGCTTCTTTGAAACCGGAGCCATTACCTCTAGTGGGCCTTCATAATCGCTTGATAACACAATGGTTATAACCGTGCCATTAGAGACGGTACCTGCGGTAAACGCAGATATATGAGGGTGGAAAACAGGCTGTGACACACCGGCCTGGTCTTTTCCGCGTCCGCATTGTACAGCGATCAGCAAAAAAGCCAATAGGAAACCGGTGAGAAATAATGGCGGGCAATTTCTCATGGCTGTTGGTTTTATCTTTCCTCAATCCATCCGGAGCGGTCGGGGTCTTCGGGTGTTTTCCATCTTACAGGAGGGTTCTCTTCCAGTTGTTGTAGCAACACCTCTATGGCTTTTTCCAGGGAAGGGTCTTCGCCGCGGGCTATCTTATGCGGGGCGTCGATCACTTCGATATCGGGGTAGATGCCTATACCTTCGATGATCCATTCGCCATCGGCATTATAGATGCCAAAGCGTGGCACACCGATATAACCGCCGTCGGCGAGTCTCGCGTTGCCGGTCATACCTACCAGTCCGCCCCAGGTGCGCGTACCTATGATGGTGCCCAGGTTCTTTTGCCGGAAGAAGTAGGGGAAGGCGTCTCCGCCGGATGAGGCGTACTGGTTGATGAGCATGGCCTTTGGGCCGTCGTGTGCCACCCTGGGTGTACGCATTGGATCCAGGCCTGCAACATGCCACAGGGCATGTGTTTCCCGGCTGAGGATCTCTACCATCCTGTCTGGGATATACCCGCCCCCATTGAAACGTTCGTCGATAATGAGGGCATCTTTGTGGTGGTAGGCATACATGCCGCGGAACAGCTCCCTGTTGCCTTCAGTAGACGTATTCGGCACGTGGAAGTAACCTATGCGGCCTCCAGAAAGCTCTTCCACCAATGCGCGGCGGGAATTAACCCAGTCGAGGTACTTCAGTTCCAGCTCGCTGGCTATGGGCCTGATGGTATAGGTCCGTGCGCCATCGGCAACCGGTCTGTCGTTCACAGTAATACGTGTGGCTTTGTTAACACGGTTCTCCAGGAATATATAAGGATTGTCGGTGGTGGTCACATCATTCCCTTCGATGCTGATCAGAAAATCACCTTCCCTAACATCAATGCCCTGGGCAGTAAGTGGAGACATGCGGGAAGGGTTCCAGTTTTCTCCTTCATAGATCTTGCTGATGATATACCGTTGATTCTGGTGGTCTGCTTCCAGTTTGGCACCCAGCAAGCCTGTGTCGATACGGTCTACACGTTCGAAATCGCCATAGTCGACATAGGCATGCCCCGTATTGGTCTCGGCGATCATTTCTCCAAACAGGTAGTCAAGGTCGAAGCGATGGTTCAGGAAGGGCAACAGGGCTTCATAGCGTTGGCGGAAGCCATCCCAGTCGACATTATGAAGGTTTGACACGTAGAAAAAGTCACGAAAGATACGCCAGCCATCCACAAATATCTGTTGCCATTCTTGTCTGGGGTCTATGCGCATGTGCATGTTGTCGAGATTCAGTTTCCCATCACCGGGTTTTTGGCCGGGGGCCAGTGCTGTTACACCATAATCGCCCCGGTGCTGGTAGAGGAACTTGCTGCCATCGGCCGAAACGACAGCACTACGGATGCCTTCCATGATCGTCTGGTTCTTTTGTTCCTTGATGTTGTATCGTTGAAACCCGCTGTCGTTGAAATATACGATGCCGTCTTTAACAGCTTGCAGCCCCCAGTAGCTTCCTGCCGGAAGGGGAAAAGCAACGATACGGCGTTGGGCCCCTTCAAAATCGATGCTTACGGTGGCGTCATCATCTTTATTATCTTCGCTGCTGCTGGACTTGTCCTCGCCATTAGGTTCAATGGTTTCCTTTGGCTCAAAAAGCATGGGGCTGTCCTGGGTAAGATGCATGGCATAGATGCGAGTGGCTCTGTTGTAGAGATAGCTGAATTCGAAGTCGGAAAAGGTGAGGTTGAAGTCGCGATTCGACAGAAAGAACAGGTAGTGTCCGTCTTCAGAAAATACCGGTGTTCTGTCGATAAAGCTGTCGTCGGTCAGTTGGGTTGCCTGCTGGCTTTGGATTTCGTAAACCCATACCGACCCTTGTCCGTTGGGGCTGGCTTTGGTGTAGGTGATCCAGCGCGAGTCGGGAGAGAAGGCATAGTGCCGTATCTCATCGGAGGTAGGGGTGTCTACGACCACGACCTGTCCGCTGTTCACATCTAGCAGCTGTAGTTTCATGCTACGATCGAAGAATACCAGGTAGCGGCTGTCGGGCGACCAGGTTGCCTGGTATTTCCATCCTTTTGAACCTGATGTGATTTGCCGTGGGCTTGCACCCTCCTTATTTTCGAGTAGGTACACTTCGTATTCACCGGTGGCGTCGGAGTAGTAGGCAATATGGTTGCCATCGGGCGACCACTGTGGGTACACTTCCCTGTGATTTGGTGTTTGTGTCAGGTTGTGAGTGGTGCCATCACCGGCAGGTACAGAAAAAAGTTCGCCTCGGGCATCAAAGATAACGCGGTTTCCTGACGGTGAGATGGCATAGCTATGAATATTGTCTTTTACATTTTTATGGTAGGGGAGGGTGTTGGCGTAGTCATAATGGATATTCACCGGGATGCGTTGTGTGGTTTCCGTGTCAAGATCGAGTACATAGAGTCGGCCACCGCATTCGTAGGCAAGCTTGCCATCGGTACCAGCAGGCCACATGACATCGAAGTCGTCATGAAAGGTTAGCTGTTTCGTTTCTCCAGTTATTGTGTTGTGGCTGTAAATATTTAACCACATATCACGGTCGGAGGCAAAATAGATATTGTCTTTATACCAGTGAGGTATATGGTCGGTACCAGCCCAGTCGGTAAGCTGTTCGGAGTCATTGTTTTCGAGGTCATAGATCCATATGTTGGATGCTCGTCCGCCCTTATATCGTTTCCAGGTACGAAACTCCCTGTCGGGGAATGTGAAGGCCATTTTGTTGTTGTCGGGTGAGAGTACCCCGAATCCACCATATGGTATTGGCAATTCTTCTTCTAGTCCTCCTTCGATACTTACCAGGAAGTACCTGCTCATTCTGTCGCCATATTCGGTACGGTTACTTCTGAACAGGATTTTCTTGCTGTCGGCAGTCCAGCCGAGAGGCACATTATCGAACCCCCCGCGTTGTGGCATGGGGCCTACATCATTATACCAGGTAAGTTGTTGTGGTGCTCCACCTTGGGATGGCATCACGTATATCTGTCGCGAGCCGCTGTATTCAGCCGAAAAGGCGATCCATTGTCCGTCAGGTGACAATTTCGGGAACAGTTCCAGGCCTTTGTGGGTGGTAAGCTTGCGGGCATCGCCACCATTGGCTGGCACTGTCCATATATCGCCGGCATACACAAAGACGATCTGATCGCCACTGATATGGGGGTAGCGCATCAAGCGCGCATCATCGGCGGCTTGGCTGATGAAGAATAAGAAAACCAGAAAAAGTGAAGAGGTAATTCTTTTTGCAGTTGACATAGCGGGGTGTATTTATGATTATGCGATATATATATGGATTTTGCTTTTATTTGTGGACAGGCCCGGTGCTGTCCCTACGGATTCTGTTTTCGTTTTCGGACAGGTCAAGCCCTGTCCCTACAGTTGCAACTTGTTATATACAGGCCGGTCGAGCCCGGCCTATACCATCCAGAAATACGGAGCGAAGCGGAGATTCTGAAATCAAAACAGCAACCTGGTAACCTGGTAACCTGGCAACCTCGTAACCATCTTACAACTCAACAAATCAACAACTCAACAAATCAACTCAACAACTCAACAACTCAACAAATCAACAATTTCTACTGTTTATAAACGATGGCATTGATATTCATGCCAGCGCCCACGGAGGCAAAGATCACATGGTCGCCTGGGGTGATCTGGTGTCCATTCAACGTTCCTTTGATGATCATGTCATAGAGGGTAGGTACGGTAGCTACCGAGCTATTTCCCAGCTTATGTATGTTCATAGGCATCACATCGTTCATGTCGGCATTCACTTTATAAAGCCGGTAAAATCTTTTCACGATGGCTTCGTCCATTTTTTCATTGGCTTGGTGCAGAAGCACTTTTTTGATATCCTCAACAGGGACGTCTGTTTTATCCAGTGCTGCTTTCATGGCCGAGGGAACAAACGACAGTGAGTATTCATAGATTTTCCTGCCGTGCATTTTGATATACCTGACTTTGGGGTCGCTCTTCGGCTTGTTTGACCTGCCGAGGTACAGGTAATAGGCTTCATCGGCGGCGTGGTTCATCATAGAAGAGGCTAGGATGCCTCGTTTTTCGGTTTCTGTGAGCCCCTCTACGATACATGCACCAGCTCCATCGGAAAAGATCATGGTGTCGCGGTCGTAATTATCGACCACGCGCGACAGTGTTTCTGCGCCGATCACGAGGCATCGTTTGGCAAGACCTGATTTGATATATGAGTCGGCCTGGATGAGGCCTTGTATCCATCCCGGGCAGCCAAAGATCAGGTCGTAGGCGATGCAGGATGTGCTTTTGATTTGTAGTGCATGTTTGACTCTTGAGGCAATGGAGGGGAGGAAATCCGACTGTATAGTTCCCTGAACGACATCACCAAAGTTATGTCCAACAATGATATGGTCGATGGTCTCTCTGTCTATTCCTGCTGCTTCAATGGCCTTTTCGGCTGCCAGTGCAGCTATCTGCGAGGTTGTTTGTTCTTCAGTAACCCAGCGGCGTTCAGCAATTCCGGTAATATCACGAAACTTTCCCACGACCTCTTCTCCGGGGCTGCTGATCCTGGTTCCATCCTTTTCAAAGAAGTCTTGTGTGGTAAATTGGCTGTTCTTTATGATTCGGGATGGGATGTAGCTGCCTGTACCGGTAATAACGGTGTTTACATATTCCATATTTATCTTACTAAAATTCAACTGAATAAGGGCACGGGTTCGAAGAGAACCTGTCAAATAATTATTATCGCCGCGCAAAATTAATGATTATCCCATGTGTTACCGAATTTTTTACTTAAAAAAGTGTTAACAGGCTGGGATGATTTATCAAGTTAGGGATGTGATAAGGGAGTTTATTATTATCTTTGCTATAATAAGGTAGATTTTACGATTACAATACAGATACCGGTTTTATGAGTTTTGTTTTTCCTGGGTTTCTTTTCGCTTTACTGGCTGTTTCAATACCTATTGCCATTCATTTGTTTCATTTTCGCCGGTTCAGGAAGGTATTCTTTTCGAATGTATCTTTTCTTGAGCAGCTTAGTGATGAGTCAAAAAAGCAATCGCGCCTGAAGCACCTTCTCGTTCTGGCAGCCAGAATCATGGCCATAGTGATGATTGTACTTGCTTTTGCCAGGCCATATATTCCTGTTGCCGACACCATGATAAGCCTGGAAGGAAATTCTGTTGCCGTTTACATTGACAATTCATTCAGCATGGAGGCCTTATCCGGTCAGGGGCGGCTGCTCGACGAGGCAAAACGTAAGGCTACGGAGCTGGCTGGCGCCTATCAGGCTACTGACCGGTTCTTGTTGTTGACAAACGACTTTGAGGGGCGACATCAACGTTTTGTGAGCAAGGAGGAGTTTGTGTCTTTTGTTGAAGAAGTGGATGTCACACCTGCAGTTAAAACCACTTCAGATGTGGTACAGCGGATTCATGCACTAATGAACGAAGAGCGACAGATCAGCAAGAGGTCATATCTGATCAGTGACTTCCAGAGAAGTGTTTCAGATCTGGCTGCTGTTGAGTCTGACACAGCTGTTGTAACAACGCTGCTTCCTGTCTATGCACAGTCTGCCAGCAATGTATATGTTGATAGTTGCTGGTTTGAGACCCCCATTACTGTTGCCGGACAAAATGCCTCTTTGGTTGTACAGATCAAAAATGGTGGAGATCGTTCGCTGGAGAATCAGCCAGTCAGGTTGTATATTGACGGCGTACAACGTGCGATAGCCACCTATGACCTGGCTCCGGATGCCACCATTCAGATTACATTGAACTGGGCGGTGCAACAGCCAGGCGTCCATCAAGGATATGTGGAGATCATCGATTATCCGGTAACCTTCGACGACAGGCTTTACTTTAGCTTCAGGGTAAGGGAAGAAGTGCCCGTACTTGCCATCAGCGAAACGGGGTCAAATGCCTTCCTGTCGGCCTTGTTTCGAAGCAACGAAGTGTTTAATTACCGCAATACCCCGGCTTTTACAATCGATTATTCAGGATTTCCCCTTTACGACCTGATTATACTGGATGGGCTGCAAAGTATATCACCTGGTCTGACCCATGAGTTGCGGGGTTTTGTGGAGCAGGGCGGATCACTGTTGGTTTTTCCCGGTGATCAGATAGATATTGCGTCGTACAGGGAATTTTCGACGTTGATGGAACTTGATGTTTACGCACGCATTGACACAACCCGTATGCGCGTTTCAGACCTGAATGAACAGCATGAGGTGTATAATGATGTGTTTGAATCTATCCCGGAAAATATGGATGTGCCGGTGGCTAATAAGCATTACGTGATTTCGCGCACAGTAAGGTCTGAGAGTGAGCCATTGCTGCAGCTTCAAAACGGCCAGGTGTTTTTGTCGTCACAACGGCTATCCCAGGGTAAGGTTTACCTGGCAGCCGTTAACCTCCAGGATGAATTCAGTAATTTCCACCGGCATGCGCTGTTTGTGCCAACCCTGGCGAACATTGCCCTGCAAAGCCAGCCATATCAAGCATTATATCATATACTCGGGAAAAACCATCCCATACTGGTGACAGGACAAGCGACAAACAGAGATGAGGTGTTCTCTTTGCGCGGACAAGATGCAGAGATCATTCCGGAACAGAGAAGGCTGGCAAACCAGGTGCAATTGTTCGTTCATGATCAGATAGATGCTGCTGGCAGTTACGGCATATTTGCTGGAGCCACGTTGATAAAAGGTATTTCCTTCAATTACGACAGGCGAGAATCGGCCCTTGAAGCCTGGACAGCCGGAGAGCTTGCCACAGCACTTACAGATGCAGGCCTGGACAACATTCAGGTGTTCGATACGATCGGGATAGATTTCAACCATGCATTACAGGAGCTTCAGATGGGGCAGCAGCTTTGGCGCTGGTGTATAATTCTGGCTTTATTATTTTTAGCCATGGAGGTTGTGCTACTTCGTTTCTGGAGGTAGGAGGTTGAAAAGATATTATTTTTAACTTTGCAGCGTTTTTAATTATGCCTGGTCAGGCATTCCCATACTTCATATGAGCGAAGAGAATACGCATACTGACGATCAGCAATCTATGAGCAGTGACCCGGGCCGTTATGAATCCGGCGCGGAAGAGCAGGGTGATGGCTTTAAAACTGCCCGGTTGTCGGGTATGTACCAGGATTGGTTTCTTGATTACGCATCCTATGTGATCCTGGAGCGTGCTGTTCCTGAGGTTCGTGATGGGCTTAAGCCCGTTCAGAGAAGAATCCTCCATGCTATGAAGGAGCTCGATGACGGGCGTTATAATAAGGTGGCCAACATCATCGGGCATACCATGAAGTACCACCCACATGGCGATGCTTCTATCGGTGATGCGTTGGTGCAGCTTGGTCAGAAAGACCTTCTGATCGACTGTCAGGGTAACTGGGGTAACACCTTGACAGGCGATAGCGCTGCGGCACCACGATATATTGAAGCCCGGCCTTCAAAGTTTGCCCTGGAGGTTTTATACAATAACAAAACCACCATCTGGAAGTCAAGCTATGACGGCCGGAACAAA
Organism: Bacteroidales bacterium; assembly: GCA_007128045.1. Classification (GTDB taxonomy): domain Bacteria; phylum Bacteroidota; class Bacteroidia; order Bacteroidales; family UBA7960; genus SKYG01. The sequence goes on from SKYG01000136.1 coordinate 15,616, forward strand.
GAGCCATTGACGCTGCCCGTAAAGTTCCCTTTGCTTCTGGCACAGGGTGTGGAGGGTATTGCTGTGGGCCTGGCCTCGAAAATATTACCACATAACTTTATTGAACTGATAGATGCTTCCATTGCCGATCTCAATGGCGCTGAGCCGGATTTGATGCCTGACTTCCCTTCAGGAGGACTGGCAGACTTTTCCAGATATAATGCCGGCTTACGTGGTGGCAAGGTGCGGGTCAGGGCGAGAATCATCATTCAGGATAAGAAAACCCTCGTTATCACAGAAATACCCTTTGGAACCACCACCAGCAGCCTGATGGACAGCATTGTAACAGCCAACGACAGGGGTAAGATCAAGATCAGGAAAATCGAAGACAATACCTCCGATAAGGTTGAGATACTGGTGCATCTGGCTGTGGGGATCTCTCCCGACCAGGCCATAGATGCCCTGTATCTGTTTACCGATTGCGAAATCAGCATATCGCCCAACAGTTGTGTCATCGATGTGGATAAGCCACGTTTCCTGAGTGTGAATGAGATGCTGAAAATATCGGCCAACAATACGGTAGAGCTGCTTAAAAGAGAGCTGGAGATTGAAAAGAATGAATTGTTGGAACAGTTGCTGTTTTCCAGTCTGGAAAAGATATTCATTGAAAAAAGGATATACCGGGAAATCGAAGAATGTGAGACCTGGGAGGCGGTGATCGAAACGATAGACAATGGGCTGACACCATACAAGAAGTCATTTTACAGGGACATAACCCGCGACGACATTATCAGGCTTACCGAGATAAAGATCAAGCGTATTTCTCGCTTTGACAGTTTTAAGGCTGATGAGATCATGCGCGGACTTGCAGAGAAGCTTCAGCAGGTAAACCACCACCTGGAGAACTTGATCGACTATGCCATTGCCTACTTTAACCGTATCCGTGAAAAGTACGGCAAGGGCAGGGAGCGCAAGACAGAGATACGTTTGTTTGACACCATCGAAGCGGCCCGTGTTGCCGTGGCGAATGAAAAACTATATGTGAACCGTGCAGAAGGCTTTGCCGGCACCGCACTCAAGAAGGATGAGTATGTGTGCGATTGCAGCGACCTGGACGATATCATCGTGTTTCGTGAAGATGGCACCTTCATCGTTACCAAGGTGGCTGACAAGTCATTTGTGGGTAAAAACATTATTCATATAGGGGTTTTCGACCGCAATGATGACAGGACCATCTACAACATGATCTATCAGGACGGGCGAAAGGGAACTTCATATATGAAACGGTTTGCTGTGAAAGGGGTGACGCGCGATAAGGAATATGACCTTTCCCGCGGCAACAAAGGCAGCAAGGTGCTTTATTTTACTGCCAATCCCAATGGCGAAGCTGAAGTGGTAAACGTGTACCTCCGGCATAAGCCCAAATTGAAAAAGCCGGTGTTTGAGATGGACTTCAGCGATCTGGCCATCAAAGGCAGGGCTGCTGGCGGCAATATGCTGACCAAACATGCGATAAGGAAGATCGTACTCAAAGATCAGGGTGTGTCTACGCTGGGTGCTTTGGATATATGGTTTGATGACACCGTACTTCGCCTCAATGCCGATAAGCGGGGACAGTACCTGGGTGCATTTAAGGGCGACGACAAGGTGTTGGCAGTTTTCTCCTATGGGCAATTCAGGCTGATGAATTTCGACCTGTCGAACCATTTCGACGAGAAACCTGTCTTGCTGGAGAAATACCGGGACGATGTTGTAATTACTGCTGTATATATTGATGGTGAGTCAGGCTTTTATTATATAAAACGTTTTCAGCCTGAGACCAACGGCAAGCTGGCAGTGTTTATTGGTGATCATAAGGAAAGCCGGTTGGTGTTGGTGAGCTCTGCCGCCCATCCAAAGCTTTGGATGAAGCTGGCGGCCACAACACGTAAACCAGAGTCTGATGAGGAGCTGGAGGCCGAATCATTTATCGCGGTAAAGAGCTATAGAGCAAAGGGTAAAAGGCTATCCGCCTCGGAAGTCGTGGAGGTGAAATGGTTGGAGACCGAGCCTGATCCGGGGCCTGATTCTGATTCTGATCCGGAGTCTCGTCTTGATTCTGAGCAGGAATATCGCCCTGAGCCAGCACCTTTAAGAGATATTGAAGATTCCCCATCCCAGGAGAGAAAAGAAGAAATCCCTGCCGACACATCGTCAAGCTTGTTTGAAATGGATTCTTCCGAAGATGAATCGGCCTATACCGTTGAATGGACTGTTGGTGACCGTGAGGAGGAAGAAGCAGAACCACCTGACGAAGAAAGCATTAAGTCTGATGACAGTCCCGATCACCGGGAGGATACGCCTAAACAAGATAAACCGGGTGCCAGCGATAAGCAGCGTCAAATACGTTTAGACCTTGATATCTGAGGATTATATACATATTATACTCCCTCCATCCCATAGTGGACCGTCATAAAGTTCTACCAGATCGATACCCCTTGATGTTAGTTTGCTTTTCAATTCATTACCTTGCTTAAAATGGTTGCAGCTACCGATCAGGTACATGGTATGGTCATGTATCCCTGTGCAGCCGCCGAAGAAGCCATGATTGTGGCCGGGGAGTATGATGTCGCGTGGGTCGATAAAAAACACATCCAGTTTTTGCTGTGTAAGTACCTTTTCAATGCCTTTGTCGCTGGTAATAAATAGTTGCCCGGCTTCCATCAGGTTACATCGGGTGTAGGCCTGCTTTACGTGCAAACTTGTCAGCGATTCACACAACTGCTTTAGTACAGGGTCTGAATGTCTGGTATTGTGTATAAAGAAGGATGTGTTAACGAAGGCGTTGTACCTGGCACTTTGGGGGTAGACCTTGCCGGTATACAGTTCCCCCATTGTAATTGCAATTCCCAGGTTGGCAAGCCGGTGTAGTACCTCAGCGGGTGTATTAGGTGCGGCTATTAACCCTTTTGGCGTCTTACATAGAAACACATCAGGATGTCCGGAGATAGAAGGGTAGGTGATGTCTTCGCTGAAGAATGGTATCGGCGTACCTGCTTTGGCAAGCTTTTTAAGTGCTGGCTCAGGAATGCGCCTGTCAACTATAGTGTACATGGAAGGTACGGCCTTTTAAAGAGGTATCGGTTTTGAATGTCACATTTTTAAAGAACTTTTCCAGTACAACCCTGTTGGATGCCTTGTGCCCGATAGCGGCATTCAGCTGCGCCGGGGCCACAGTGACTGTCAGTTCCTTAGTCTGATTTTGTTTATTATCGTCGGATGATAAAGTGGTAAAAGCATCTTCCCAGAGTGCTGTCATGACCAGCTCCTTCAGTGCGGGATGAAATGGGCCTGCGGTCATCTCACAACCGCTGATCAGTCCTTCTGAAGGATGCAGTCCCAGCCTTAAAATGGTTATGTTGTGTTTTTCAAAGTACCTGACCAGTTCTTTACATCGCGCGATGGTTTCTTCCAGGCTTAAAGGATGGTAGTCTCCCTGCTGCATCATCTTCTCCAGGTGTGTGCCACGGATTACCAGTGCCGGATAGACCCTTGTAGCTGTGGCGCCGAGTTCCCGGATCTTACTGGCAGTATACATGGTCTTTTCAAAGGTGTCGCCGGGCAGGCCTGTCATCATCTGAAGCACCAGATCTATATTCGCATTTCTGATCAGCTGGGAGGCCGTTTCCACGTCCTTGGCCGTATGGCCACGCTCAGAGAGTTTCAGCACGTCATCGTCAAGCGATTGTGCTCCCAGTTCAACGCTGCTCACATGATGCTGCACGAGCAGATCCAAAACCTCCTGGTCGATATAGTCTGGCCGCGTCGACAGCCTGATGCCGTTTATAGCACCTTGTTCCAGCAGTGATGAGGCTTCAGAGAGGTAGGCATGCTGTATCTCTTTAGGGAGTCCGGTGAAGTTACCTCCGAAGAATGCCAGCTCTACATGCTTGTCGCGGTCAGGCATGGTGGCCAGATAGGCTTTGACAATGTCTTTGATGTCGCCAACTTCCGGCGGCTTGTCATGCCCCGTGATCCTTCGCTGGTTGCAATAGACGCATTGGTTGGGACATGCGAGCTCTGGGATGAATATGGGGATGTTATAGTTGCGCATGGGGGTTATGAATTGAGAATTGTGAATTGAGAATTGTGAATTGTGCACGGTTTACGAGTCAGGGAACTCACAACTCATAACTCACAATACAGATCTACGATTCTCAGGATGACTTTGGTGGCTTTTTCCATGCTTTCGAGTGGGATGAACTCATATTTTCCGTGGAAGTTGTGGCCGCCGGCAAAAATGTTCGGGCAGGGCAGTCCCATATATGAAAGCCGTGATCCGTCCGTCCCTCCGCGAATGGGCTTGATATGGGGTTTGATGCCCAGGTCTTTCATGGCCTGCTCCGCGAGTTTTACGATGTGGTAAACCGGCTCCACCTTTTCCCGCATATTGTAATACTGATCCTTCACGTCCATCTTGATGGTGCCATCGCCGTACTTTTTGTTGATAAAGTCTGCCACCTGCTGTATCACCTCTTTGCGGCGTTCAAACTTATTTCTGTCGTGGTCGCGGATGATATACTGCAGGGTTGACTCCTCCACGGTTCCATCAAATTTGATCAGGTGGAAGAAGCCTTCAAAATGTTCAGTGAACTCCGGCCTTTCAAATACCGGCAGCATGTCGTTAAACTCTGAACCCACGATCATTGAGTTTACCATCTTGTTTTTTGCGTAGCCGGGATGAACATTTCGTCCTTGTACAAACACTTTTGCATAAGCGGCATTGAAGTTCTCGAACTCCAGCTCACCAACACCGGAGCCGTCGAGGGTGTAAGCGTATTTGGCTCCGAACTTATTTACGTCGAAGTGGTCGACACCCTTACCGATTTCTTCGTCGGGGGTGAAGCCCACCTTGATGGTGCCGTGTTTGATGCCGGGGTTGTTGACAAGGTGTTCTATCGCTGTCATGATCTCAGTTATGCCAGCCTTGTCGTCGGCACCGAGCAGGGTGGTGCCGTCGGTGGTGATCAGGGTCTGTCCTATGTATTTGCTGAGCTCCGGGAAATCCTTGACAGTAAGGTACATGCCTTTCTCTTTGTTTAGCAGTATGTCCTTGCCATCGTATTTTTCGATGATCATGGGCCTGATATCTTTGCCGCTCATGTCGGGGCTGGTGTCCAGGTGTGCCAGGAAGCCGATCACGGGGATGTCTTTGCCGGTATTGGCCGGCAAGGTAGCCATCACATAGCAGTTTCCATCGACATGGGCATCGGTTAGTCCAAGCTCCTTCAGCTCTTCGACAAGCAGTTTGGCCAGGTCGAATTGTTTGGCCGTGCTGGGGAAGTCTTTGGAGGTGGGGTCGCTTTGGGTGTCGATGCTGATATACTTGAGGAATCGTTGCAGAAGCTTTTCTTTCATTTTTTGTAGTTTTAACCGCAGAGAACGCAGGCTCTTTTTTTTTAACCGCAGAGTACCGCGGAGTTATTCGCAGAGGGCGCTGGCTCATTTTTTTAACCGCAGAGTACCGCGGAGTGATTCGCAGAGGGCGCAGGATTATTAAATAAATGATTTTATCAGCTCTTTGTTCAGGCCACCATAAAATTACGAAAAATAGGGAAGACAAAGTAAAACCGTTTGTTTAAATTTGTTCCAGGCACCATGTCTGAGAAGCACTATACAAGACCTGCTAAATCCTTGGTGTTGCCGAACCGCAATCTGAAAATCCCTGACGCAATTAATTTTTACCGCTGCCTAACAAGCCACCAAATCCACCATAAACCATAATCTCTTAAACTATGAAGAGATCCCTCACATTCGTTCGGGACTTCGCTTCGCTCAGCCTTAAACCTTAAACCAAAATGCCCGGTATCTACATACACATCCCATTTTGCAAACAGGCGTGTCATTACTGCAACTTTTATTTTTCTACTTCAAAGAAGCACAGGCCTTTGTTTACGGATGCTTTGCTAAAGGAAATTGAATTGCAGAAAGAATTTTTATGGGATAGTGATATGGTCTGGCAGGCTGCTGATTCTGTTTTTCCTGCATCTGCGGTTTCGGAAATGTCTGGTGGAGGTCATGAGCAGGAGCTTAACGATGGTAGTCATCCGAATACCAGACGGGTTGACAGCAAGCAGGTTATCTTCAAGAAAAGTCTTGTAGATGGTAGTCATCCGAATACCAGACGGGTTGACAGCATCTACTTTGGAGGGGGGACGCCATCGTTGTTGCCGGTAGAGGAGTTGAGCCGGGTGTTTGGGAAGCTTTCGGAATATGTAGTGTTCGATCATGACACGGAGGTCACGTTGGAGGCCAACCCTGACGATCTTGACAGGGAGAGACTTTCAGCGTTAAAAAACACGCCCATCAACCGTCTGAGTATCGGCATTCAGTCGTTTCACGAGGCTGACCTGCGATACATGAACCGGGTTCATACGCCCGTGCAGGCTGTGGATGCCATCACCAATGCGCAGAGGGCAGGTTTCGGGAACCTTACGGTAGATCTGATCTATGGCACGCCCACATTATCTGACGAAAAGTGGCGTGACAACCTGGAGCGTGTTGTGGGTATGGGTATCTCTCATATATCTGCTTATGCCTTGACGGTAGAGAAGAAGACAGCACTGGATGTGATGATTCGGCGTGGCACGGCTGCTCCAGTCGATGATGAACAGGCTGCCAGGCAGTTTGAGCTGATGGTTGCATTCCTTGAGGCGCAGGGATACGACCATTACGAGATATCGAACTTCGGCAAGCCAGGATTTCATTCGCGCCACAACCTTTCGTATTGGTCGGGGACGCCATATCTTGGTCTGGGCCCGTCGGCACATAGCTACCGAAACGGTCAGCGATGGTGGAACGTGTCCAACATGAAGGAATACCTGACTGCGATGCGACAGGGGAGTGTGCCATGCGAAATGGAGGTGTTGACGCCTCAGCAGCAGTATGATGAGTATGTGATGACGTCGCTGCGTACCATGTGGGGCTGTGACCTGGATGTGGTCGAAAAGCGATGGGGGAAGGAGCGGGTAGCCTGGATGCTGGAAGAGGGCAGGGGGTATCTGGATACAGGATGGCTGGTGCGGGAAAACGGCACGCTAAAACTTAGCCCTGCGGGCAAGTTGTTTGCAGACCGGGTGGCCTCGGATTTGTTTTGGGTTTAAAAATGTAACTCTGCGGTTAAAAAAAAGTGAGCCTGCGTCCTTTGTGGTTAAAGACTACGATTATTCAAAAGACTGTACGGAGCGGCGGATGATCTCCACGCATTCCATGATTTGTTCTTCGGTGATGACCAGTGGTGGTGCAAAGCGGATGATGTCGCCGTGGGTAGGTTTTGCCAGTAGGCCATTTTCGGCCATTTTCAGGCATACATCCCAGGCTTCTTTTCCGTTCTTTGGTGCAATCACGATGGCATTCAGCAAGCCTTTGCCCCTTACTTTTGTGATCATGGTCGACTGGATGGCGTTGAGCTCTTTGCGAAGCAATTGGCCGAGTTGCTCTGACCGTTCGGCAAGCTTTTCGTCCTTGATTACATCAAGGGCTGCCATGGCCACTTTCGCTGCGACGGGATTGCCGCCAAATGTCGATCCATGTTGTCCGGGTTTGATAACCAGCATTACTTCATCATCAGCCAGCACGGCAGATACCGGATAGATACCACCGCTAATGGCTTTTCCGAGAATCAACACATCGGGTCTTACGTTTTCATGGTCACAGGCCAGCATTTTTCCGGTACGTGCGATGCCGGTCTGCACCTCGTCGGCCATAAACAACACATTATGCTCTTTGCAAAGCTTGTATGTTGCAGCCAAATAGCCTTCTGATGGCACATATACACCGGCTTCACCTTGTATAGGCTCTACAAGAAAACCTGCCACATTCGGGTCTTTCAGGGCTTCTGCAAGGGCGTCAACATCATCGTAGGGGATTCGAATAAAGCCTGGTGTAAACGGGCCGTAATCGCCATATCCATCCGGATCATTGGAGAAGGAGACGATGGTGGTGGTTCTTCCGTGGAAGTTGTTGTCGCACACGACGATCTTGGCCTGGTTTTCAGGAATGCCTTTCACCTTGTAGGCCCACTTGCGGCAAAGCTTCAGGGATGTTTCCACCGCCTCTGCTCCTGTATTCATGGGCAGCACCTTGTCGTATCCAAAATATTCAGTAACATATTTCTCATAAACACCCAGCACGTCATTATAAAAAGCCCTGGATGTCAGCGCCAGTTTTTTTGATTGGTCGATCAGTGCCTGAACAATTTTTGGGTGGCAGTGACCCTGATTTACCGCCGAATAAGCCGAAAGAAAATCATAGTAGCGCTTGCCTTCGACATCCCATACAAAAACGCCTTCACCTCTTTCCAATACTACCGGCAGGGGGTGATAGTTATGTGCTCCGTGCTTGTCTTCCAGTTCCATCGCCTGTTGTGAAGTGATCTTCTCGTTTGTCATTGTTTGGTCTCCTTATAATAGTTAAGTTATTTTTAAGACAAGGTGGAATGTTGCCACTGTCTTTTTTTGAATAAACTGATTTTGGTGGCAAAGATAGCAAAAGCATATCAATAAAAAAACCGGCAGGCTCCTTGCGGAGGCACTGCCGGTCGTCATCACTCATCACCCGTGATATTCCGAAATTTATTTTACCAACCGGTCATACCTTGCTTGTACTTCGGCCCAGTTGATTACGTTCCAGAAGTTTGACAGGTATTCAGGGCGGCGGTTTTGATACTTCAGGTAGTAGGCATGTTCCCAGACATCAACACCGAGGATTGGGGTACCTTTAACATCGGCCACGTCCATCAGGGGGTTGTCTTGGTTGGGCGTGCTGGTTACCTGCAATTGGCCATTTGCATCAACGATCAGCCATGCCCAGCCGCTCCCAAAACGGGTGGCGCCTGCCTGGCTTAAGAGCTCTTTAAACTTATCAAAAGAGTCGAAACGCTTTTCGATGGCTGCCAAAAGTGTTCCTGAAGGTTTTCCCCCTCCATTCGGGCTCATAATATTCCAGAAAAGGTCGTGGTTCCAATGTCCACCACCATTGTTGCGGACAGCAACCGGGTATTTGCTCATGTTGGCAAATATCTCTTCCAGGCTGAGGTTTACCATCTCTGTTCCTGCAATGGCGTTGTTAAGGTTGTTGACGTATGCCTGATGATGCTTACCATGGTGAATTTCCATGGTGGCCTTGTCAATGTAGGGTTCTAGTGCATCGAATGCATATGGCAAAGGTGCCAGTTCAAATGTTCCATTTACTGCTTTCATAACTATTGTTTCTTTTTTATCGTTAGACGAATTGTTTCCTTGCGAGGCTTGCTGACAGGATGAAAATCCCAGTATCAGCAATACAACTACGGGTGAAATGTTGAATAGCTTACGCATGACTGTTTGTTTTTTTTGTTTGTTTGTTGGATGAATGAGTATGTTTATTTAGTCTTTGTATGGATAACAATAAAAGGGTGGGAATGTTCAAAAGGGGCGCTGATCGTTTTTTGGGAAAGGATTTCGTGTTTAATGGCTAATTATGACTAAATTTGATTGGCATGTAAGAAGTGCATCATTTCAGATATAAATAGTGAGACACATGAAATGCCCATGTCGAAGATCCCGATTGGTCGGGAACAAACGCTTTGACACACGTACACATGATTATGAGCAAGGGACGCCTCCCTGGACTTTCGACCTTCGACTTTCGACCTTTGACCTAATTATAAACACATGAACAAAAGTAGACTGTACATTCTGATCATTTTGGTAGCCGTATTATTTTCCGGATGCCTCGACTATCCTGATACAAAACCAAAGGACGATCCGAATGTGCCTTTGGGGACTGTAAGGGCACCGGCTGATTTTGATTATGCCACGGTGGTGTCGACAAAAGTAACACTCACAGCTCCTGCCCATTTGTCGAAAGCGGTATTTACGCTGCATACATACAAGCATGGCATGGATAGCTTACAATTCGCCCGGGCCACATTCGATGAAAATGGTTTCTTCCAGGCTTCCTATGCTATACCGGCTTATATAGATACTATTTTGGTTGTTTCTGGATACATGGGTTTGACAGATGCTGTGTTTTTGCCGATTCAAGGAAATCAGGCCACTTTTGATTACCGCAGCTTGTATGCGCAGGAGCCATCAGATACCGTTTATTTTATTCCGGGCAGTGATTTGAAGTCTGCTTTAGCAAAAGGATTTACATACATGGGTAGTATGAATGCCGACGGTGTTCCTTCTTATCTTGTCGGTCGTGATGTTATTCCTCAGAGCTTGCTTGATGACATCAATGAGTCTTTGCCGGAAAGGAGGTCTGTTCCTCTGCTTAATCCCCAGTTTCTGGCTCATGGTACAGAAACAAATATTGTATTGACTCAGTCTGCCGATGTTTGGGTAACTTTTGTTGCTGAGGGTGCTGCCTGGAGGAACAGCCTTGGATATTACACCTATCCGGTTGGTCAGGCACCGCAATCTGTTGATGATATTGAGGAGCTAACTGTTATCTTTCCCAATGCCTCTATGGCAGGAAGCGGCGGAGGCTTGCAGCCCGGCGATAAGGTCTTTTTGGGATCATTCCCGGCTAACACGGTTGTTGGCTGGTTTCTGGTAGCCAATGGCTGGAATGGTCGTGTAGTCAGAATTACACCACATGGTATACATTTCTCACAACCAGAGTTAAACCAGGAAACAGACCCTGCTTTAAAGCCACACATGGTTTTATTGCATGACCGTGTCCGTTCGCTGTTTCTGATAGGTTTTGAAGACATGCCCAGAGACAAAGGAAGTGATGATGACTTTAATGATGCCTTATTCTATACAACGGTTAACCCTCCTTCAGCAGTGAGACTTGATAATGTTCAACCGATCATTGCCGCCAATGATGCAGATGGTGATGGTATCAATGACTCCCTTGATGAGTTTCCTGATGATCCTTACAAAGCATTTAATAATATTTACCCCTCTGCAACTACGGTGGGAACCTTGGCTTTTGAAGATTTGTGGCCATATAAGGGGGATTATGATTTTAATGATTTGGTGGTTGAATACAATTTTAATTTGATAACCAATGCTGAAAATAGTGTTACAGCTTTGCATGCAAACTATAAGATCGCCAATATTGGAGCAGGTTTTAAGAATGGGTTTGCATTTGCATTGCCCATCCCTTCTTCGCTGATTTCCAAGGTTGAAAATCAGGTCATGAATGTGGGATATGCTAGCTTGAACCCAAACGGAACAGAGTCTGGTGTCAATGAAACCGTCATATTTGTGATCGAAAATGCCACACCTTTTGCAGGGAAAGATATCCCGATCATTGTTCATTTTGCATCCAGTGTGAGCATGGAGCAACTGGGCACCCCCCCCTTCGATCCTTTTTTGGTGGTTAATGGTGAACGGGAACGGGAAATCCATTTGCCCGATATGCCACCTACGTCTAAAGGAATACACTACCTTGGCATGGGTGCCGATAACAGCAATCCTTCCCTGGGCAGGTATTATAAATCTAAGGAAAGAAACTTGCCCTGGGCGATCAATTTGCCTGATACCTACCAGGTGCCACCAGAAAAAGTTGCTATCGATAAGGTGTATCCCAAGTTTCCGGAATGGGCAAATTCTGGTGGACTCAAGCATATCGATTGGTACAAATAAGCTTAAAGGATAAAAAACGACATCTTCCCGGAAAATGCAGAAGACGGCCTCTTTTTGTTGATAATCTATTGTGTTAACCGGGGTGATCTTGTTTTATAAAGCAAAATAATTTGCTACTTTTACAAGGTAAATAATTTGTGTATGGGGATCAATAGCAGTAGTTTATTGACGCGTATCGAGTCACTTGAGGCAGAGTTGGAGCGCAGGAATTTCATGGCTGAAAACATTGCAGAGGTTTTCTGGCTGCGTTCTGCTGACAACATCAAAATGCTGTATGTCAGTCCGGCCTATGAAAAGGTGTGGGGCAGAAGTTGTGAAAGCCTCCTGGATAATCCGGGATCTTATGTTGACAGTATTTTGGAGGAAGACAGGAATTCTTTTTTTGATGCATTATCTTCTTATGAAAAAGGAGGACCGTTTGATGTCGAATTCCGCATCAAACGTCCAGAAGGCTCTATTCGTTGGATTTGGTCGCGACAGTCGGCGGTTTGTGACAATAGAGGTGAAACCATCTATCACGCAGGGATTGCCATAGACATTACTGAAAAAAAACGTGCTGAGCAGGAGATCGTCGATAGAAATACTTTTGAGCATTTGCTGGTGGTATTGTCAGAGCGTTTCATTTCGGCAAGAACAGATTCTATTGACAAAGAAATTGAATCGGGTTTAGAGGCGGTTGGCTCTTTTCTCCAGGTCGACAGGTCCTATGTTTTTTTGCTGAGCAAGGAAGGGGCTACCATGACCAATACCCACGAGTGGTGTGCCGATGGCATCAGTCCTGAGAAAGACAACCTGGTTGATTTGCCGGTCGATATGTTTCCAGCCTGGATGAAAACCCTGCTTGCCCATCAGAATGTGTTCATACCGGTGGTCAGTGAATTGCCTGATGAATGGCATGGTGAGCGCGAGATTCTTGAAATGCAGGGTATCCAGTCGGTGGTTGTGGTGCCACTTATTGTTTCAGGTGTTCTTGTGGGTTTTGCAGGCTTCGATGCCGTAAGGCAACAGCGGGTATGGAAAGATCATGAGATCAAATTACTTCGGGTCATGGGCGACCTCACTGCTGGAGCCATACAGCGCAAATGGTCTGAGCAGGAGATGCTAAACATCAACAAACAATTGCTCGAAGCCAAGGAGCTTGCCGAAAAAGCCAACAAGGCAAAAAGTGAATTCCTGGCCAATATGTCGCATGAGATACGTACGCCTATGAATGGGATTATCGGCTTCACGGATTTATTGATGAAAACCAATCTTAGCTCCTTGCAGCTGCAGTATATGGAGAATGTATATACTTCAGCCCAGGTTCTTATGTCGCTGACAAATGATATTCTCGATTTCTCCAAGATTGAAGCAGGCAAGCTTGAGCTCGACCAGGTGAAGACAGACATTATTTCTTTGATTGAGAAAACAACTGATGTGGTGGGCTATTTTGCCAACACAAAAAGAATAGAATTGCTTCTGAATATTCATTCCAGCGTTCCGCGATTTGCCAAAATTGACCCTACGCGTCTTGAACAGGTTTTGGTGAACCTTCTGAGCAACGCCATAAAATTTACCGACAGGGGTGAAGTTGAATTGATTGTTAAAGCAAGTCCTGTTGAAGGCAAGTCATGCAGGTCGAAATTGTATTTTGAAGTGCGTGACACGGGCATTGGCATCTCTGCCGAAGAGCAGGAGAAATTGTTCAAAGCCTTTGCTCAGGCTGATACATCCACCACAAGAAAGTATGGTGGTACGGGACTGGGATTGATCATTTCCAATAAATTGCTGGAAAAGATGGATAGCCGCATAGAACTGCACAGTGAAAAAGGTATCGGGAGTCGTTTTTATTTTGAGATTACTGTGGCAGCCAGCTATGGCGGTAAATTTGATTCGAGTGGGTTGGCCTGGATAAAGCATGTTTTGGTAGTTGATGACAATGCCAATAACAGGACAATCTTATTGGATATGCTTGCGCATGCGAACATATCAGCCGACCAGGCAAGTAACGGGCTTGAGGCAATGGAATTTTTGGATAGAAAGAAGTCCTTTGATGTGATTATCATGGATTACAACATGCCCTACCTGAATGGCCTGGATATAGCAAGGGCGATTCGTGATAAATTTAAATTGACCTCGGATCGGCAACCAATCATCTTGTTGCACAGTTCTTCTGATGACGCCAATATTCAAAGTATTTGCAAAGAATTGGGCATTTCGCACCGTATTCTAAAACCAGTTAAAATTGATGCCCTTTTCAGCGCTTTGAACAAGATACCGAAGCCGGGAGCTTCAGCTGCTGCAGAGTATGTGCAAACTGCTGATGATTCTGTATTGGGGTTTGCCGATACCGATCAAATAACAATTCTGGTCGCCGAAGACAATCAGGTAAATCTCTTCCTGGTTAAGGAGATGCTCAGTCAGATCATTCCCAATGTCCGGATTGTTACTGCCCATAATGGCCTGCATGCGGTGAATCTGTATCGTGAAGACAGACCCGATTTGGTTCTTATGGATATTCAGATGCCCGAGTACGATGGGTTCCAGGCGACCCGGGATATTCGAGATATTGAGACAGAAATCGACAGCAGGGCACCTATTTTAGCCCTTACAGCAGGGGCTACTAAAGATGAACTGGAGAAGTGCCTGTCTGCCGGAATGGATGATTTCATCACAAAGCCCATTGATCCTGATGTATTTAAGGACAAACTGATACAATACCTGAAATTAGTTTATCTAAAAAAGAACCCCTGATTATTACTATCTTTTCATTTTTATATGAAATCAATGGAATACCCATATCATGAATTTGACGATATCTCATCGGATGCAGAAAACAATGCACTGATCATTATTGAAGGCGAACAAATCGTTTATGCCTCTCCGGCCTACATGGAAATGATGGGTTACGGGAAGGGGGAGTCGCTGATTTTCGACAACGACGATATACGTGCCTTTATACATCCGGAAGATAAGGAGGTATTGAAAAAAGTGATACGGGATGCCTTATCTGACAAAAGGCTCACAGCACATTATACTTTCCGGGAGAAAAACAAACAGGGCACGTATGTTTTGAGGGAGGATTATGCACAATTCTATTATGATGAGGATGGAAATCATGTAAGAACCTATGTGATTTGCCGCGATATTACTGAATCACCGGAGAGAAAGTTGTTAGTAGACATGATGTTGCATGAGATATCAGTGCTCATTGCCGAGGATAACAGAATGAATATGATGCTGACCTGTGAATTGGCCCGTCAGCTTTTCCCTAATTGTGTCATCAGGGAAGCCTGGGATGGTCAGCAGGCTGTCGATGCGTTTACTGAGCAAAAAACTGATCTTATCCTGATGGATATACAGATGCCGGAAAAAGATGGATACCAGGCAACTATTGAAATCAGGGATATTGAAGAAAACAGAAACCGGAAAGTTCCTATAATTGCCATCACTGCCAAGCAGCAGGTAGGGGAGAGGGAGCGCTGCCTGGAAGCAGGCATGAATGATTATCTTCCAAAACCTGTAGATGAAACAGAATTCAGAAAAGTAATTATTTTCCATGTATTGCCTTATCTTTTGCATAAATATCACTCTTGAATATACAAATAATTGAAATTATTCTCTTAGTTTTGTTATGTTATACCTAATGATGCGTTTTTATGGTAGATACATTGTATGATTCGCAGCTCGTGCAACAGATGAGCCGGGGTAACACAGCATTTGTAAATCAAATTCTGCAGGTGTTTACCGAAGATGCCGCTCAGGCAGTTGAATGTATTAAACTGGGAATGGAAGAGAATGATTACGAGGCAATACGAAATTACGCGCATAGTTTAAAATCATCCATCGATTTGTTGAATATCAGCCTGTTAAAAAATGTAATTCGCCAAATTGAACAATCAGCAATAGACCAAAGCTCCATGTCGCAAATTGAACCTCTTTTTCAGATTCTGGAGTCTCATATTTCTGAAGTTATAGTTGCCATAAAGAAAGATATAAAGATGTAATATTTTTGATCATGAGGAAAAAGATACTGGTTGTTGATGATGAGCGCACCATTCGCATGTTGTTAGAAAATTACCTGGGGCAAACGTATGATGTAACAGCAAAGTCTGATGGCCTCGATGCCTTGAATTGGCTGAATACCGGCAATATCCCGGATCTGATCATTGCGGATATCAATATGCCGCGTATGGATGGGTTTGCATTTGTTGAAAACCTTCGGGCAAGCGGATATTTTAAAGAAATTCCTGTCATCATGTTGTCGGCTTCTGAAAGCAGTACCGAGAAGGTAAGGTTCTTGCGTCTTGGTGCCAACGATTATATGGTTAAGCCATTTAATCCGGAGGAATTGCTTATTCGCATG
>SKYG01000135.1 GCA_007128045.1 Bacteroidales bacterium
TCCAGCAATCGTTGCTGTTGGATATAGTTGTAATACTCCGCGGCAATTCTGGCCACCAGGTTTTCTACATTCATGCGTGTACCCAGCTCGCCCATCTCACGAAGGGCATCCAGTCTGCCGTAAGACGCCTGTACACGAAACCCGTCGAACAGTGTCCATCCAAGGCTTACACCTACATTCGATGTGGTGTTATGAATGTTGCTCAAGCTGTTTTGCCCCCCTGCTGCCAGGTTTTGGTCGGTATTGTTTAGGCTTCCCGACTGTTGTCCACGCAGATCAAGGGAAGGTAAAAAACCGGCATTGCCGATGCTAAAGTTATTGTCGGAGATCTGCTGATTATTGCGGGCTATACGGAGGGAAAAATTTTGTTCCAGTCCAATGGCAATACATTCTTGCAGGTTCAGAACCTGCTGTGCACTGACCCATAGAGTGAGCATGGAAGTCATGAGGCTAAGAAGCAAGTACCTGATCTTCATCGATAATTGTTTTTGTGTTGCTGGAAATATATGAATAGACGGCCGGAACCACATAAAGCGTCAGGAATGTTGAAAGGATGAGGCCGCCTATCACAGCAACACCCATGGCAATACGGCTTTGAGCACCCTCTCCAAATCCCAGGGTTAGTGGTAACACGCCCAGTACTGTCGACAAGCTCGTCATCAGAATAGGTCTGAAGCGTGCAGCGGCCGCAAACTTGATCGCATCAAATTTATGCATGCCGGCCAGCTTTCGTTGGTTGGCAAATTCCACCATCAGGATTCCATTTTTCGACACCAGGCCAATCAGCATGATGATGCCGATTTGGCTAAAGATGTTCATAGTTATTCCAAAATACCACATAAACACCAGGGCGCCTGTTATGGCCAAGGGCACTGTCATCATGACGATGAGCGGATCTTTAAAGCTTTCAAACTGTGCAGCAAGCACAAGAAATATGAGTACCAGAGCCAGTATAAAAGCAAACATAAGGCTTGAAGAGCTTTCCTGGAAGTCTTTTGAGTCACCTGCCAGGGCTGTCCGGAATGTTTCGTCAAGCACCTCATCGGCAATGCGGTCCATTTCTATCAATCCCTCACTGATGGTCTTTCCCGGTGCAAGTCCTGAGGAGACAGTAGCCGCCACAAACCTGTTGTAACGATAAAGTTGGGGAGGAGCTGTAAACTCCTGAAGTGTAACCAGGTTGTCGAGCTGCACCATATCGCCATGATTATTTCTTACATACAGGGATTTTAAATCGAGTGGTTTGTTTCTGTTTTCCCTGACCATCTCTCCAAGTATTTCATACTGCTTCCCGTGCATGAAGAAATATCCGAAACGTTGTCCGCTCAAGGCCAGCTGAAGCGTCTGACCAATATTCTGAGCCGATACGCCCATCAGATTTGCTTTATCACGATTGATATGTATTTGCATTTCCGGCTTGGTAAACCGCAGGTTTACATCTGACATTTGTAATACCTCATTTTCATTCACACGTTGCATAAACTCCGGAATCACTTCCCTTAATTTTTCTATACTTTGAGCCTGTAACACATACTGTATGGGCATCCCTGACCGTCGTCCGCCAAAAGTAGACTGCTGCTGTACAAAAGCCCTTGCACGGGTCATGGGCCGCAACCCGGCTGTAAGCCGGTTGGCGATATCCTGCTGGGAAGCCTCACGTTCATCCCGGTTAACAAGCGTTACCCGCACCATTGTAAATCGTCCGCTTACCATGGTAACCAGGTTTTCCCTCTCCGGAACGGTTTGCTCAACCAAATCTGCAATGTCTTCAATATAATCCCTCACAAATTCAAACGTGGCACCTTCCGGACTTCTTGCCATGATAGAAAGCTGTGAGCGGTCTTCCATGGGGGCCATCTCAGCGGGGATGTTACTGTATAACAGAGTGACAAGCCCTCCCGCAACGAAAAGGATTACCAATGCCAACCAACGGCGCTGGAGAAATTTCTCCAGTGAATTTTTGTATGCATTGTTAAGGGACTGAAAAAAGCCTTCCGTTTGGTTGTAAAACCACCCCCTACTTGTACGTTGCTTCAGGATCTTGGTAGACACCATGGGAGTAAATGTAAGGGCTACAAAAGAAGAAATGGCAACAGCACCTGCTATCACGATGCTAAACTCACGAAACAGCCTGCCGGTCATGCCTTCCAGGAATACGATCGGAAAAAATACTGCAATTAGTGTAATGGTGGTGGCAATGATGGCAAAGAAGATCTCTTTGGAACCCTCCAGTCCGGCCTGAAGGGGCGTCATCCCCTTTTCGATCTTTACATATATGTTTTCCATCATCACGATGGCATCATCGACCACCAGGCCAATGGCCAACACTACTGCAAGCAGGGTAAGCACATTGATGGAGAAGCCGGCAATATACATGATGAAGAACGAACCTACCAGAGAAACGGGTATGACGAGAATCGGTATCAGCGTGGTGCGCCAGTCGCGCAAAAATAAAAAGATAATCACCACCACAAGGATAAACGCGATAAAGATCGTGTTCTTAACTTCCCTGATAGATGACCTGATAAACTGGGTGTTATCAAAGCCAATACCAAGCGACACATCGTCAGGCAAATCCCTCTTAATAAACTCAAGACGATTATACACCTCATCAGCGATCTCTATATGGTTGGATCCGGGTTGAGGGACGATGGCATTCCCCACCATGGGCACGCCGTTTCTCCTGACTATGCTGCGTTCGTCCTGAGGTCCGAGCTCTGCCCTGCCTATATCCCTGAACCTGACGACCTGACCTCCCTCTTCTTTTATGATCAGGTTGTTAAACTCATCAGGTGTGGTCATCAGGCCTAACGTCCTGATGGTAAGCTCAGTGGTGTTGCCCTCTATCCTTCCGGAGGGCAGCTCGACATTTTCACGTGTAATGGCATTTCTGACATCCAGGGGAGTCAATCCGTACCCCGCCATTTTTCCAGGGTCGAGCCATAACCGCATGGCATATCGCTTCTGCCCCCAGATGTGTATCATGCTAACGCCGGGAATCGTCTGCAACCGCTCCATTAGGGTCAGCTCA
>SKYG01000197.1 GCA_007128045.1 Bacteroidales bacterium
AGCCATCGGAAGTCCGGCTTCCCCAGAGGGTCCACTTGAAACTCCTGGTGCCCCAGCTGTTATCCCAGCCACCATTGGGCAGCATAAACTCAAGGTGTACCCTTTTTGATTCCAGAACCTTGTCATATAATTCTTTGTTCCCGACGTTTATGGCATATAATGCCAGAGCTGGCAAGCTTTCTTCCACATTGTAACCAAGGTCCACCGGATACTGACCGAGCACATTGGGTACCCGGGTCCCTTCACCGAAAAACAGTCCATCATCCATAAAATAATGCAGTAGTCCCAGGGCAAGGTCTTCTGCTCTTGTGATGTACCTGTCCTCATTGAACAGCTTCCCCAGACTATAAAACGCCAACGTACCGTAAGCCGGGTAGTTGTTATTCCCAAAGTTGATGGTCAGCGTTTCGTATAGGTATTCCGATGCCCGATAGAGCGCGGCTTTCCATTCTTTAATGGTCTCTTCCCCCAGCAATTCCGGGTAATACTTAATGGCTTCGTACTTTGTCATTGCTGCGAAAACGGTGATCCCTTTCCAGCTTTCAGGCATGTTGGGATTGTTGAACCAGCATCCCAGCTCTTCTGACCAGCAGTTGTTCTGTTCCCACGCATAGACCAGTTTGGCTGCTTCCATATATTTATGGTCGCCAGTATGCTTTGCCATCCACAAAAGCGGAATAATGGAATCAGCTGAGCGTCCCAGGTAGGCATCGTCGCCCGGGCTGTAGATACCCCCGTGGGTGATCAGGTTATCGGGGCTGTAGGTCTGATGGGCAACCAAACCCTGGCACCATTGTTCCAACAGTTTGATGGTTAATGCATTGATCCGTTCATGATCAGAGACAAGTGCATTCATTCCGGTGCATCGAAAAAAAGCGGATAAAAAAGCAGTGACGATGATGCGGTTACGGTGTTTTTTATGAATGTTCTTCTTTCCATGATCAGGTGATTTTTATGGTTTCACTGTCTTTCAGATAACTGAATGAGTTTGATCATTAAAGAGTTACATTATTGATAAGAAAATCTTTCTAATCGTTCAAAGGAATGATTTATCTGATTACAGGTTCTTAAACCTGATAAGGGCTTCAACAAAGTAGTAATCGGCATAGGTCAAAGGCACATCCACTTCGCTGTTAGCTGGAAGATGTCCGACACCTCGTTTCAGGATGAAAAAGCCATTTGTGCCGGGTTCGGCCAGATACTCAGGCGTTGACAAGGTCCTTAGCTGGGTTTCGGCAACGGCAATATATTTGGCCTGTAATGTCGGATCCACAAATCCGCTTAATTCAATAAGGGCAGAAGCCATGATTGCCGCAGCGGATGCATCGCGATTGGTGTCCGGAATATCGGGCGATAAATAATCCCAAAAGGGGATCATATCTTCAGGCATATTGGGATGATCGATTAAAAGATTGGCAATATTTACCGCCTGGTTTAAATACCTTTCATACCCGGTTTCTCTGTACATTAATGTATAGCCATATAAGCCCCAGGCCTGACCTCTTGACCAGATTGATTCATCAGAAGCACCCTGATGGGTTTGCTTTGCATGGGGCAACCCTGTAATGGTATCGTAGGATACGACATGGTAGGAGCTGTGGTCAGGCCGGAAATGGTGTTTCAGGGTGTTATCGGAATGGGTAACAGCTACATGATAATACAACGAATCTCCAGTGAGATGAAATGCCCGCATTAAGAGCTCCAGGTTCATCATATTATCGATGATAACCGGATACTGCCATCTGTCGCGGTTAAAATCCCAGGATCGGATCAAACCAATATGTTCGTTATAGCGTTTCGTGGCAGAATGAGCTGCCGTTAATATCACATCTTTATAGGCTTCCTCTTTCGTAAGTCGAACAGTCGAAATGTCTGGGCGACAAAGATACGTTTTTTGAATTTTATTCACCTGGTTCTTTCATGATGCCAAAATGTTGTACAAGCCTGTCATACTCTTGTTTTGTGATGGTGATCATACAGCCATGTCGCACTGCAGGTGGCATATGGTATTTATCCCATGTGCTGTGAAAAGTATAACCTGACACTTTATACCAGGGCCCGTCAAGGTTTCTGGCAACAGACAGCCCATATGACACACCAGGATATTGTTCATAATACATATACCAGACTGATCCGTCAGGTGAGGGGATCAGCATGGGGGCTTCGTGGAAGTTCGGACTAATAGGGCTGCCAGGGTAGGAGTAGGGTCCTGCAGGAGATCCTGCGCTGCTGATCCTGATGGTTTTCCCGGTTACCCACTCAAGTGTCGGATACACCTCATCCTTGATGATGGCATAATAGGTTCCCTTTATTTTTCTTATTATAACATCGATTGTTCCCCACTCCCACTCAAACAATCTTTTGGGTGTTTCGGAAAATGTCTTCAGGTCTTTGGAGGTGGCGTACAGGGTTCGCTGGCTGGCCCAGTATCTCTCGGCATCTTGTGGAGTGCCATGAAGGTGATGTGTATGCCAGGTTAGGTAATAGTCGCCCGAATCTTCGTCATAAAAAATCTTTGGAGCGCCAATTCTTTGTAAGGCATGTTCATAGCCCGGGGTTTTGTTCAACTCGGGCGTATAGTCGCTATAATGTGTCCAGGTGATCAGGTCGTCAGAAACCCAGATATTGATGTCAGGAGCAGCATCACTTTGGTTCCCGGCAATATAGTACCGCCCGTCGTGTCCTTTTGCGATATCGGGATGACCACGATATTCATTGTTTATCCTTTCACCATAATTAAGCTGCTGCCATTGCAGACCGTCAAGACTTACAGAGTAGTAAAGCCTGCCATAATCACCATGCATCATATGGGCAAATAAATATGCTTCATAAACAGGGGCTTGTCCTTCGGAAGGCTGGCCTGGTGGGTCAGGCTGCTGAGAAAAAGCATAATAATTTAAACATGCTGTAACAAGAAGCACCAGGGGGAAATACCATGTTTTTTTCATCGGTTTTGGGTTTTGAATGGATAATTTATTTGCAAGTAACAATAATGCTTCAATTCTAATCTGGACTATTGTTCAGATATTC
>SKYG01000085.1 GCA_007128045.1 Bacteroidales bacterium
ATGTCGTTTTGCAAAGATTCTGCACCTGCCATGGAAAAGGTCAATAGCATCAATATGAAAAGTGCAATTCTATTGATAATTGGATGACTTTTTGTTAAAAAAATGGTCATTATGATGATCATTTATACTCAGGGTCAAAAGATTAATTTGATAAAACGAGTTGATCATGGTGAAAGCTGGCCCCACGTAAGCAAATACGAATTTTTAAAAAAATACCAATAACACAAAATAGAGTATATGAAAATAACCATGATTATCACCATTGCCATAGTCGGTATTATTTACCTGATTATCCGCAGAATAAGGATAAGAACGGCGAGACTTTTGAAAGAAGTAAAAACTGACTATTTACACTTCATGTTTTTGAAGAAACACCTGACGACTGACCGGTATCATTACTAACCGGTCAGTTACTGATTAATTCTTAAACCCACAATACCAAGCCATGGAAAAAATCACCCAAAAACTCAAACGTAGCTTACAAACCATCAAAACCAGATTAAAGGAAAACCTTACCCCTGACAAAAAAACACTTACCGGTGCTACTTTGGGAATTTTTGTAGGTTTTGCCATTGCAGTGTTTGCTTCAGGAATTGTTTATGTAAATGCCCTGGGATGGTTGCCTGTACTTATTATGACGTTTTCCATCCTGATCATTTCATTTGTTGCAGCCTATTTAACTATTTCGTTGCTGAGGTTAATCGCGCGAATTCATTTCTGGCTCGCTGTGGCACTGGTAACCGGAATTCCCGGATTAATGCTGTTTTTTCATCTTACCATGACCGGTACAGCATTGGTTTTTTTTACAATAGCATTATGTTTTGCTCTTATAGGTGGTGTTCTGTGGCAATTCAGGATCAAGAACTGGGCAAGTTTGAAAAAGCGGCATCGGGTTATGGTTCTTGCAAGCCTGCTGTTTGGACTGGCAGGCATTACCGGTGGACTGGTATGGTTGCTTCATCCCGGCCAGCCGGTTGAAATGCCTTCCAATGCAGCCATGTCGGTGGAGAACCTGCCCCCGGTGCTGGAAAGAGCAAATCCCGGTGAACCTGGCCCTTACACAGTTTCCTCTCTTACCTATGGTAGTGGAGAAGACCAAAGACGCTCTGAGTTTGGTGCAGATGCTGATTTAATTACCAAACCAGTGGATGGTTCCACTTTTTTGGAATCATGGACAGGTTTCAGCGGTAAAATGCGTACCCGCTACTTTGGCTATGATCAGAAGAGCCTCCCGCTGAATGCCCAAGTATGGTATCCCGAAGGAGCAGGACCATTCCCACTAGTGCTTATCGTGCATGGAAATCACCTGGCGCAGCATTATTCTGATCCGGGATATGCATACCTGGGCGAACTGCTGGCATCCAGGGGATACATCCTGGCATCTGTCGACCAGAACTTTCTGAATGGTTCCTACACCGATCTTCCCAAAGGACTCAATAATGAAAACGACGCTCGTGGCTGGCTGCTGCTGAAACACATACAGGCATGGGAGCAATGGAATGATGATCAGGAAAATCCATTCTATCAAAAGGTTGATATGGATAATATTGCCCTGATCGGTCATTCGCGTGGTGGTGAAGCCGTTGGTCATGCTGCACTGTTTAACCGCCTGCCCTATTACCCTGATGATGCCAATGAGATTTTTGACTTCCATTTTAACATTCGCTCCATTATTGCCATAGCCCCTTGCGACGGACAATACCAGCCTGCCCGCACCCGTACACCGCTTACAGACATCAACTACCTGGCGATTCAGGGCTCACACGATGCCGATGTATCTTCTTACCAGGCTATGCGACAGTTCAACCGCATCAGCTTTTCCGATGATTTTGACGGTTTCAAGGCAGGTGTTTATTTCTGGGGAGCGAACCATGGTCAGTTCAATAGCATGTGGGGCAGAACTGATTTCCCTGGCCCGCGTATTAACTTTTATAACCTGGCACAGCTGATACCTGAAGAAGAGCAGAAAAATATCTCAAAAGTCTATATCAGTGCTTTTTTGGATGCCACCCTGCGCAATGAAACGGATCTTCGCAGCATGTTTATGGATTATCGCCATGCCCGGCAATGGCTGCCGGAAACCATTTATATCGGTCAGTATGAACAATCCGGAACAGAATATATCAGCACTTTCGTGGAAGACCTGGATCTGAGCACCGGTACATTGGCACAAAGTACAATCCACACCAGCGATCTGAGCATCTGGCGCGAACAAACTCTCTTTTTAAATTGGGGCGATTATGATACCCGTGCACTGTATCTGGGATGGAACACCACCAAAAGTGATTTACTTATGCCATATTATTCGATACAGTGGCCTGCAGAAGCTTTAGCTACAGGAAAGAATTCTATTCTCACGTTTTCCTTGGCAGAAACTACTGAAAAGGTAAGTCCTCCCGGAACAGATGATCATGAAGATGATGAAGCAGAATGTGAAGAATCTGCATCCCAGAAAAATGATGAAGAAAAGCAGGAAAATAATCATGAAGATGAAGAGACGAAACAGTTCATAGATTTCACGATTCGTCTGGCCGATATCAATGAAAACACCCTGGAGTTTCCCCTGAGTAGTTTTGCCCCAGTGCAACCCACACTCAAACGTGAGCTAACCAAACTACCTTTTATGCAAAACCAGGCCGAATCAGAGATCATTCTTCAGACATTTATTTTTCCTCTTGAGGAATATGGAGCTGAATATCCTGATTTTGACTTTGAAAATATCAATTGCATCAGTTTCATTTTTGATATCACTAAGGAAGGGGTTGTGGTGATAAATAACATTGGCTTTATGAACTATATGCCGGGTTGAAGGTGAAACATGGGGGATGGGGGTAAATGATTACCTGTAATTGGCATACAAAATAATATTCCCTTTTCCTTACAGACTGGTATATCGCAATTGCCAATTGCCATGCGAGGCCTTGAATGTCTCATTGAAAACATAATTGCTCGGTGCAAAAAAAATCCGATTTTCATCTATTAAATCAATTTTGCTTAGCAATATAATCGGGCTAACTTTTA
>SKYG01000389.1 GCA_007128045.1 Bacteroidales bacterium
CATATTGGTGCCGACCTGATCAGCCTGGCTGCCATGTTAAGAATTCCGGTAAATATGCACAATGTATCCGATGAGAAGATTTACCGTCCCAGTGCATGGAGTGCCTTTGGTATGGACAAGGAAGGGTCAGATTTCCGTGCCTGTGAGACCTATGGTTCACTGTATTAGGAATCTTTAAAAGATCGAAACGTGTTCAGATGCAATGTAACAGCAAGCCAGGGCCTGTCCCGGTAAACGTATCAGGTAAATAACTCAACAACCCTTAAACAAATATGTATAGAAAAACGCCTATTCTTCCTTTCGTGCTGGTTACCTCTTTATTCTTTATGTGGGGTTTGGCCAACAACATGACCGACACCTTGCTGGCGGCATTCAAGCGAATCATGAGCATGTCTGATTTTCAGACTTCCTGGATACAGATCGCTTTTTACGGGTCCTATTTTTGCCTGGCACTGCCTGCAGCCATATTCATCAAGAGGTATACGTATAAGGCAGGTATACTGCTTGGTTTGGGCTTGTTTATCATAGGCGGGTTGTTGTTTTACCCGGCCAGTATCAGCATGAGCTATGGCCATTTTCTGGGTGCATTGTTTATTTTGGCGGGAGGACTATCAATCCTGGAGACCACGGCCAATCCTTATATTATAGCAATGGGCCCTGAGGAGAGCGGCACGCGCCGTTTGAATTTCGCACAATCGTTCAACCCGATCGGCTCTATCACAGGGGTGGTATTAAGCAAGTATTTTATATTGTCGCACCTGAACCATGCCAGCGCAGATGACAGGGCCATCATGGGTGTTGAAGAACTCAGCCTGATTCGTTCGCAGGAACTTACTGCCACCATGGGACCTTATGTCGGCGTGGCCTTTTTCCTGCTGATTATATGGTTGGTGATTGCGTTTACGAAAATGCCCAGGGCCTCTGACAGTAGCAGCGAGGTGGATCTATGGCCGAGCATCAGGCGTTTGCTGAACAATCGCAGGTATACCTCTGGTGTTGCTGCGCAGTTTTTCTATGTAGGTGCACAGATCGGCGTATGGTCGTTCACCATCAGGTATATCATGCTTGAGTTAGGTACCAACGAAGAACAGGCCTCTACCTATTACATCATCGCGCTGATCGTATTTATGGCACTGCGTTTCGTGTTTACCGGACTCATGAAGTTTGTCAGTCCGGGCAAGCTACTTTCGGTATCAGCCCTGATGGCCATCATTTTTACCAGCTTCGTGATCACCACAGGTGGGTATTTTGCTGTATTTTCTCTGATAGCCATCTCAGCATGCATGTCGCTGATGTTTCCTACCATTTACGGCATTTCTATCCATGGCCTGGGGGAGGATACCAAGATTGGAGCATCGGGTTTGATCATGGCCATATTGGGCGGTGCTGTGTTAACAGCCATACAAGGTCAGGTATCAGATCTTTCGGGAAGCATCAAGGTAGCTTTTATCGTTCCTTTGATCTGTTTTGTGGTAATTGCCGCATACGGACTTTGGAATACCTTCGGGAAGGCTAAAAGCTTGTAATTTTTGGTTTGCCTGATTTTTTTTCGTGTCCCGCATATTTCGCAGATAAACGCAGATGCTAAACATTTGGTTATAAAGGAAATAAATCAGCGTAACCTGTGCTGAGCGTTGTCGAAGTATCAGCGGGAGAATACTTTCCAAAGTGGGTTTAATGTTGAAAGAATTTTTTTTTTGTTGGATAGATTTTTAGTATTTTTGCAGCTTATTAATAACCATTAAACCAATTACCCATGAAAATGCCGCGTATCTTCAGACTGTCCCGGTTGGTGATGTACATAGTTGTACTTTCAGTCCTTACTGTTTCCTGTCAAGCTGAACCAAAGCCGCTGGTGCCTGACCCGGGTGTTGTTTCCTTTACCTTTCGCGCTCAATTTGCGGAAGACTTTCCCGGCACATTAGACATGATAAAAGAAATGGGCATTACCAATATTGAGTTTTCCAACCTTTTTGGTCAGACTGCAGCAGATGTAAGTGCCATGCTTAATGAACGCGGCATGGTATGCACTTCACTGGGTGTTGGTTACAACGCCTTGATGAACCAGATTGACCAGGTTATCGCTGATGCGAAGACCCTTGGTGCCAGGCATGTCAGACTTGGTGCTTTGCCTCGCCCCGATGGTGTTTTTGACCTGGAGCTGGTTCAGCAAGCTGTAGTGGACTTCAACCGGATAGGAAAGACTTTGGATGATCATGGGTTGCATTTCTCATACCATAATCATGGCTTCGAGTTTGCACCACATGGCGAATCATCATTATATCACTACATGATAGAACAAACGGACCCCCGGTATGTAAGCTTTGAGCTGGATACTTATTGGGCCATGCATGCCGGTTATGATCCGGTAGATTTGCTGGAAACCTACCCGGATCGTTTCCGGTTGCTGCACCTGAAAGACCTAAGGAAAGGTGTCACTGGCGACTATCAAACGCCTTCCAACAGGGGGAATGACGTAGTTTTAGGAACAGGACAGGTAGATTTTCCTGCTGTGTTACGTGCCGCACAGGATGCCAGTGTTGAGTTTTACTATATTGAAGACGAAACCGATGGTGTGGTTGAGAGGGTGCCTTTGAGCCGGGAGTATATTATTGGGGTCAGGTAGGGAAAGAGGTTACTTGGTTTCTGGGGATAACCGCTGAGAGGCGCAGAGTGATTCAGAGTGGCGCTGCAGGGACAGGACTTGGCCTGTCCGCAAGTGGTTGGAAGCTTGTCTGGTTGAAGACATCATCAGGTAGCAGTATCATTGGGTGTGCTTTGCTAAAACACTTGCGTGCCGATCAGTTTCAGGTATGTTGCTGCATTTCGGATGGAGTCATTATCATTTTTGGCGTACTGCCTTATGGCGAACAGGCGCTCCATCCCATACTGTTTTTTGTTATTTTCTTTTGATCCTTCGACCCGTCCGGCCACCCCGATAAGCCGCTTCCCATTGGTGTTTCGTACTATCTCTGCAACTGATGCAACCACCTTGCCATAGCCTGTCTGGCTGTCGATCC
>SKYG01000377.1 GCA_007128045.1 Bacteroidales bacterium
AGCTTTATGTGCAGCCTTTCGTTCACCTGATAAGCTATATATCCGCCAGGCCAGGCTGCTTCGGAGTTTTGCGGCGAAGAATCGTGATAAGCCAATTAGTATGAGCACATCTTCCTCAATTCTGCGAAAACCGGGATTGCCCGCATTTTTACCAAGAAGGACATTAGCCATATTGATATTATCAGAAGCGGTTTCAGCCATATCCTCAAGCCACTGTGCTACATCAACGGGGTTGTATTTTCCAGTACTTTCGCCTTCCAGAAGTGCTTGTCCGTATTCATCCGGTGACAGAAACAGATGGGGATCCATAGGGCTGATATTGCCAAAGGTTTTCGGCTCCCGAGTATCGTATGGCCAGTTACTATCTTTAGCTATAAATGAGTTAGCATATAATTCAGGCGAATATATCGTACAATTTGCCGAAACAGCATGAGAAATATAGAATAGAGGAAGTACCCTCGAAACCTGGGTCAGTGCATTTTCAACAGGTTGTGCAGCAGCTCCGAAATCCTTGGTGAATGCACGCCGCCAAACTTCGGGTTGCGTATTGGGGTTATAACCCAATCTACCCCACAGGCGGTAGAAGTATTCATATTTCTGAAAATCATAATGGGGGTTGAGGGTTGTATCCAGGTAACCACACCTGCCTCCTTCAACTCCTGTGCCTCGTCGGCCTTTAAAGTGCAAAGGTTCGCAAAGATCAAACCCCATAGCTCCACAAAATGAGGCAGTTCTGCCATATCCGGCAAAGAGTGCCGGGTCACCACTTAAAAGAAACCTTTGGGTACCGGGCCATATCCTGTATAAAACGTCCCAGTTGCGATTATCGAGCAAATAATCGGCATATCCGTAACGGGTAAATCGTCTGTTTCCCTTTAAAAGACCTATTCCGGTATCTTTCAGATTGTCTGATGGGGCACGTTCCAGTTCACGTATGGAGGCCTGATGGTAGGGCAACCCCATATGTTCGCCACAAAATTTTGGTGATATAACAACGGGTTGATTTGTAGCAAAGGCTGCATCCATATCTTCTTCAGCCATGTCCTTTCCATGCATATCAAGCTCAACTCTTCTTTCGCAGTTGGCGAAGGCCTCAAACTGCTTTTTCCAGAAATCATGGGTGCCGCCCAGAATGCCACTTTCATAATGAACGCGCATGGTTACACCTGTTATTCCGGGTACTTCATGCAGTAAAAGTAAAAGTGCATCGCGGCAATAATCGGCGTGTGTCTGGTCTGTAAGTCCTTCTATCTGGTAGGTTGTGTTATCTGTTTCTTCCCATTTGTATGCCAGTGTCCATATACCGAATTGCAACTGAAGACCTCGTCTGGATGTTTCATTGCCAATAAATTTAAGCATCTCAAGGTTTTTTTCTCTTTCTTGTACTGATAAACCCCTTGCTGTAACATTGAACCCCGGAACATCAAGCAGAAATGGATAAGGGAAAAGAAAATAACCGTCAGAAACACGTTGCACAAGATTATAACCCATGCCGGTAGTAAAACTGAATCTGTTTATACGCGAATAAACCAGCATATCAAGATAGGCAATCCAATACCCCTTATCATAAAACCAGGGTTTATCTTCTACTTCGGATGAAAAATTGCGCATCATGCTCCTGGTGCGGCTTGCAGGCCTCTCGATTACCGGGGTATTAAACTCAAGTGCTTCCCTGTTGGATTTGATGCAGTCTATCCGGTCGGCAAGTTCTGTTAGAGCATATACCAGTCCCAGATTGTCGGCACCACCTGCAAAGAGGATCGTTCTGCCCTTAATCCGGGAGGGCACGATACAAAGGGCTTCAGCTTCCCTGTAGGGTTCAATTTGTTCCTGCATGAATATTTCTCTGGATAATGGATCATTAAATCCACCCGCATAAATGCAGAAATCGGTGTCATTTATTTCTGCCAGAGATTTCTCAATAGTCACCGTTGAACCTTGTTTTTCAATAGCATTTTTCAATTCCTGAATAGCCCAGGTGGCGGGGACTGAAGCAGCTACGTTATCATCAGGCATTACTAAAATTGTAAAACTCCCCTTATTAGCAAGAACAGATGCACAGGAATGATTAATCAATACGGTTCCTGCTGTAAACACTGCAGAGGTTTTTAAGAAGTTGCGGCGTGAAATATGTTTCATTCAAATAAAATTGATTATGTAATTGGTCTGAAGACACGTTTAACAAATATTTGCAGGATTGTGAATGTGAGTTAGTGTATTATTAGATAAGGGATTTAAATCGATTAATTGCATACAGGACTATCGCTTCGTCATTTTCACCGTTTTTTGCACCTGCAACAGCAACCGCTCCAACAACCTGGTTATCTATCTCAACGGGATAGGCTCCTTTTAATGGAACATAAGGGAATGGAGAAACGCTGTTTAGCAATGCCATTACAGGCCTTTCGTTGGTAATGGCATGTTCCAGAACATCACCCGGACGATTGAAAACGGCAGCGGTTGCAGCTTTGCCAATGGCAATATTTGCCGCGGCCGCCATGGTGCCATCAATCCGTTCCAGGCAGATCAAGTGGCCTCCATCATCTACCACTGCGATAACACCACCTACTTCAAGCTCATTGGCTTTGACAATAGCGAATTCAATGATCTTTTTTGCTGCTGCCAATGAGAGTGTTTTTTTTGAAATCAAATGTGTCATAGAATTATATATTTATAGTGAGGGTTTTCTGTAATTTTCACCGCATTATTCCGGAAACCACCACAATATCCGTTTCTCAATTTGATCCACTACAAGTTGAGGTTTCCCAGCATTATTATTTCAGAAAATCTTCTCTGATTGGAGTAAAGGAATCTACTAACCTGACCTCTTTTGTAAGCAATTGGATTGTATGCTTAACTCCCGAAGGTACGGCAAACATATCTCCGGCTTTCAGGTGTTGTTCTTTTTCACCCTCACAAAAGAAAAGGATCTCACCGGAAGCTATATAGGATGTCTGTTCATGCGGATGTGAGTGATATGGTTCGGGTTTACCCCAAGGTCCG
>SKYG01000333.1 GCA_007128045.1 Bacteroidales bacterium
GTGCGATATGTTCTTCCACGGCTGCCTGTTTCCCCCTTACAAGGTCAAGCACGCTCTCAATGATAAACAGCTGGTTCATGTCGATGTTGCCGTTCCTGATGTATCCATAGTTAACATACGCCAGGAAAAAATCTTCCAATGGCAAACCACTTTGTGTGATTACAAAATACTGGAGTGAAGCATCCCACATATATGTTTCTGAAATGGCTGCACTGCTTTTTACTTCAACAGCCTTCCAGGTATCCTTATCTTTGTACAGAATATCTAGAGCTACCCGAACACCATTGTATTCAAATGAAGCTTCATAAATTACCGGCACACCTGCTTTAATCAGCTCGGCTGTCTTTTTTATAGCCGCACCCATCTGAAAATGGCTTTTGGGAGATGCATCGACACCGCCGGGAAACAAGTTGCGGGCAAGCAAGCCTACCCGATGTCCCCTGGCAAACTTTGCCAGCTGCTCAGGTGGTAAGCGATCACGCAAAAAGGGTCTTTTCTTATGCAAATACAGTGATTTCTCACATTGTATCCCTCTGATAAAGGTCGACTTGGATAAAAATGATCGTTCTGCCATTTTTTTTCATTTTGTAATATTGCCTCAAAGATCAACAAAATAAATGAAACCATTATTGATCAAGAATACTAAACTCTGTTCGCCTGTTATTGGCACGCCCTTCTTCTGTATCATTGGTATCAACGGGGCGGGTATCTGCATATCCCTTATAGGTTATCCTGCCTGGATTTATTCCTCGTTCAATTAAATAGTCTGACACACTTTTGGCCCGATTTTCCGATAAGGCCAGGTTATAATCATACGTTCCAATATTGTCTGTATGTCCGCTAATTTCAATACGGACAGTACTATTTTGATCCAAAAACCCGACCAGCTTATCAAGTTCAGCCTCAGACTCCTTCCTAAGTTGAAAGCTATCAGTGTCAAAAAATACATTTCTCAGCACAACTGTCTCACCAGTTCGGACAGCCTGCATAGGCACATCCATGAGAAAAGGATCATTGATGTCGCGCGCATTGTCTACACGGAAATGTTCAGAAAAGAAGAGGTATCCCGGCGAGGAAACATTCAAGGCCATGACAGGTTTCAGGGGAACAACCACGAGAAATTCACCCAGTATGGGATCAGAAGCAGCAAGGTGCAAGGTGTTTCCTGACATCAAGTCAATAAGCTCAAAGGAGGCAGATAAAGCATCACCTGTTTCCTTATCATAAACATTCCCTTTGATATAGGTTACCGGTTGTGGCCTGGCCTCTTCATGCAAGGCAAACACGTAAATATCCATATCTCCATATCCGCCGGGCTTGTCGGTAGCAAAATAAGCTTTGTCACCTGAAGCGCCAACCACCAGTGAAAATTCATCAGCGTGGGTATTAACCGGGTATCCAAGGTTAACAGGTTCTGACCAGTTACCAAGTTCATCAAGTTTGCTGTAGAACAAGTCCAGCCCGCCCATGCCCGGATGACCATCAGAAGCGAAGTACAGGGTCTGGCTATCATGATGTATAAACGGAGATAGTTCACGGCCAGAGGTGTTAATAACTTGTCCCAGGTTTTTCACATCCCCCCACCGTCCCTCGTCATCACGGGTTGCAACCCAGATATCCATTTCGCCATGGCTGCCAGGTCTGGCGCTTGAAAAATAGAGATTCTTTCCGTCTGATGAAACAGAGGGCTGGGAATCCCAATATGGCGAATTAATACCTGGACCCAGATTTATCGGAGCACTCCATCGTGAGCCTGTTCTCAAAGAATAGTAAATATCACAGCTACCCATACCATCTGCGCGGTTACAGGCAGTAAAAAACAGTTCCCGTCCATCAGCCGAAAGGCTCTGGGCTCCTTCATTGCCAGAAGTATTTAAAGGAGGCCCCATATCCCTGGCCTCTGTCCATCGGGTTCCGTCATCATGGCTGATAAAAAAATTCTCAACTTCGGATCTACGGTTGGGAGAACCACTATTCAATGGCAATTTGCGTCTGGTAAACACCAGCGTCTGTCCGTCGGCTGTCAGCGAAGGGCTATACTCAGCATCTCTGCTATTCACCCCCGGACCAAGGTTCTCCGGGTTGAAAGGCACGGGGTTCTCCATGGCTTTGATGGCAAACTGGCATGCAACAATAAGCTGTCTGGCCCGCTCTGCCAAAGCCAGTCTTATTCCATCTAATGAAAGAAATATCTCAAAAGACTGTTTGGCCTCCGTATACACCCCTGACTTCAGCCGCAGCTCACCCATATAAAAATGTGCCATTGGGTAAATGGTATCATTGATCGACACAATGGTTTCGAACAACGTCAGGCTTTCATCAGGTTGGTTAATAGCATAAAAGACCTCCCCCCTTAATATCAGGGCATTCAAAAAAACCGGGTCTCTGGACAGGGCCCTATCCGTTTCTTCCAGCACGCGGGTATAGTCGGCAACATAATAAGCCTCCAACGCCCTGTCAAATGCCCTTTGCGCCCTGCGGTTACTACTTTGTCCACTCACATGTTGTGCATCAGCCTGAAAAGCGATCAACCATGCACTTACAATTAAAATGGAACGCAATACCCGCATCATATGGATATAAGGTTACAACAAATCAACAGATCAACAACTGTTTAAGGTATATTCATATACTTATGTGCCTGCAATGAAACCATCCATTTGGGATGGTTCATTACATAATCAACGATTTTTGGAAGAATTATTTTATGTTGGCTCCACTCGGGTTGTAAAAATAGCTGGCATTTTTCTTTCACCATTTTTGAGTGGTTTTCGGCCCAGATAAAGTCGCTTTCCTGAAAGATGATCACTTTAAGTTCATCGGCCATCAGCAACATATCTGTTCTGGGCGGCAGGTTGATTTTGGGAGACAGGCATATCCAGTCGAACTGGCCACTCACTGGATAAGCCCCTGATGTTTCGAGAAAGATTGTATGTCCTGCCTGCCTTAGTGAGGAACACAATGGGTCGAGGTTATACATCAAGGGTTCTCCCCCGGTGATGACCACAGACTTTGAAGGAAATTCATTGGCATGATGCAGGATGTCATCCAGTGAGGTTAGTGGATGAAGTGATGCATCCCAGGCTTCTTTCACATCACACCAGTGGCAGCCCACATCACAGCCTCCGATACGGATAAACCAGGCAGCCTTGCCCATATTGAATCCTTCCCCCTGTACAGAGTAAAAAACCTCCATAACAGGCAGCAGCAGACCTTTTTCGAGCAGCAGCCTGTCAGCCTGATTCAAATGATATGGTTTACAGCCTGTCAATGCCGGGGTATATTTCTTTTTTTGACGCCTTCAGGGTATTCATTAATAATGAAACAATGGTCATGGGGCCGACACCGCCAGGTACGGGAGTAATATGAGAGGCTTTAGCTGCCACTTCATCAAATTTTACGTCGCCAATCAGGCGAAAGCCAGATTTTGTTTTGTCAGATTCGATCCGATGTATGCCGACATCTATGACAACAGCGCCCTCTTTCACCATATCGGCGGTCACAAATCCAGGTTTCCCGATGGCTACGATGAGAATATCTGCCTTGGAGGTTACCGACTTCAAGTCTTTCGTTTTGCTATGGCAGATGGTAACGGTAGCGTTTCCAGGTTCTTCATTTCTTGACATCAGCACAGCCATAGGCTTTCCAACGATGTTACTCCGTCCGAGTATGACACAATTTTTTCCCGTAGTTTCTATACCACTTCGCATGATCAGTTCCAATATACCATAGGGTGTGGCCGACACGTATGATGGCAGGCCGATGGCCGTACGCCCTACATTTACCGGATGAAACCCGTCAACATCTTTTTCCGGACGGATGGCCTCTATCACCTTATGATTATCAATATGTTCCGGCAAAGGAAGTTGAACGATCAATCCATCAATCTCCTGATCATTATTTATAAAGTCGACTGTTTCAAGGAGTTCTTTCTCAGATACATCATAGGGAAGTTTATATGACGATGACTCGAACCCAACCTCTTGACATGCTTTCGATTTGCTGTTAACATATGTATGGCTGGCTGGATCATCTCCAACAAGAATGGCTGCCAGGTGCGGTCTTTTCAAGCCTTTATCTGTCAAACGCTCTACTTCCCGGGCAATCTCACCCTTTATAATCGCAGCAATTTTTTTTCCATCAATTAGTTCCATCGGATAGAGAGGGTTTATGGTTTATGGTTTTAAAAATCCGTAGGGACAGGGCTTGACCTGTCCTGGGCTTGACCTGTCCTGGGCTTGACCTGTCTGAAAGGTTTGAAGGTCTGAACGTCTGAAGGACAAAGTCAATGTTCAATGTTTATGGTTTAATGGGTTACCGTTTTGCCCCTTTCAGCATATTGGCTAATTTTCCGGCACCACCGGTGGACATCATTCGCATCATCTTACGGGTTTCGTCAAATTGTTTAAGCAATCTGTTCACTTCCTGTATACTGGAACCGCTGCCTTCGGCTATTCTCTTCCGGCGGCTTCCATTAAGCAAAGCGGGGTTTTCTCTTTCAGCAGGTGTCATTGAGTATATAATGGCCTCGATACCTTTGAATGCATCATCTTCAAGGTCAACGTCTCTGATCGCTTTACCCATTCCGGGGATCATCCCAATAAGGTCTTTCACATTACCCATCTTTTTGATCTGCTGCATCTGAGAGAGAAAGTCGTTAAAGTTAAATTGGTTTTTGGCAATTTTCTTCTGTAATTTTCGCGCTTCTTCAACATCATATTGCTCCTGGGCTTTTTCAACAAGAGAGACAATATCACCCATACCCAGGATCCTGTCGGCCATCCTTTTAGGATGGAACAAGTCCAGGGCGTCAATTTTTTCACCAATACCGACAAACTTGATAGGCTTGGTAACTACCGAGCGTATGGTCAGCGCGGCTCCGCCACGAGTATCCCCATCCAGTTTTGTAAGAACCACCCCGTCGAAATCCAATCTGTCATTAAAGGCTTTGGCTGTATTCACGGCATCCTGACCGGTCATGGCATCAACTACAAACAATGTTTCATGCGGATTCAGGGTTTTCTTCAAAGAAGAAATCTCGTCCATCATG
This sequence comes from Bacteroidales bacterium, assembly GCA_007128045.1. GTDB lineage: Bacteria > Bacteroidota > Bacteroidia > Bacteroidales > UBA7960 > SKYG01. Next base: position 5,051 of record SKYG01000333.1, read on the forward strand.
GCCTCATCAATAGCCAATCGACCAGCGGTATCAACCACAACCACCTGATGGCCCATCGTCTGGGCATGGGAAACGGCCTTTTTGGCAATGGCAACGGGATTTTTGCCATCACTGCTATCATCTCCGGCAAACACTTCTACACCAACCTGTTCTCCCAGAACCTTAAGCTGATCAATGGCTGCAGGCCTGTATACATCACAAGCCACCAGCAGCACCTTTTTACCTTTCTTTGATTTTAAATAGTGAGATAGTTTGGCAGAAAAAGTCGTTTTCCCACTACCCTGCAGCCCTGCAATCAACACAATGGCAGGATTCCCCTTCAGGTTGATTTCCGAATGGGTATCTCCCATTAAGCTCGTTAGCTCCTGATGCACTATCTTTACCATTAACTGCCCTGGAGATACGGAGGTAAGCACATTCTGACCCAGAGCCTTTTCCTTAATAGTATCGGTAAATGATTTGGCAATTTTAAAGTTCACATCAGCGTCTAACAAGGCCCTGCGAACATCTTTCAGGGTCTCAGCCACATTAATCTCTGTAATATGACCCTGACCTTTTAACAACTTAAAAGCCTTTTCCAGCTTATCACTTAAATTTTCAAACATCCTGTTAATATATTTCTTTGTACAAAAATATCAATAATTATTAATTGTTTCTATCTTTATGTTGACGTTAATACGACAGACACATGTCTGAGTTATGAATGAAATTTGTTACCTTTGCACAGGTTTGTTATACGGGGTTCATAAGAGCACAAACCAACACAGGCCCTGAAAAACAACCGGTTAATGAATATGATGAACAAAGAGCTAGAAGATGATCTGGGTAAACCCTGGCAGGTAGAACGCTACGAAGAGCTGTCTGTCAAGAATGAATCTGTTTATTTCGATGTTGGAGATTTCGAAGAAATCATCGACTACTATGTACATCAGGGTTCATACAAAACAGCTATTCTGGTAAATGATTATGCGGTCAGGTTGCATCCTTCCGCTATTCCGCTATTGCTCAAAAAGGCCCAATTACTTGCCTCTGTAAACAAAGAAGACCATGCGCTGAGCATCCTTACGGAGGTAGAAACAATGGAGCCATCCAACAATGATATTTTTCTAACAAAAGGGGCCATTTATTCGCAACTCAGGAACTATGAGAAGGCCATTGAAGAATACAATAAGGCTATTTTCGGCTCTGAAGAACCGGACTATGTGTATTGTAACATTGCTTTTGAATATGAGAACCTGGGAAATTTTGACAAAACCCTTGAATACCTCAGTAAAGCCCTTGATGTGAACCCTGACAATGACCTGGCGATATACGAAGCGGCCTATTGTTTTGACCTGTTGTCGTTGACAGAAGAGGGTATTTCATTTTTTCACCGTTTGATAGACAGAAACCCATACAGTTCAGAGGCATGGTTTAATCTGGGGGTGTCGTATATTAATGCAGGGCTATATGAAAAGGCCATTGACGCACTGGATTATGCATTGGCTATCGATGAGGATCATGAACATTCATGGTTTCATAAAGGATATGTCTTACACCTTATGGAAAGGTATACAGAAGCCATTGAAGCTTTCGACCATTCCATCATGGAAGATGAAACAGATCCCATGAAGTATTATTATATAGGGGAATGCTATGAGAAGTTATCAGACTATTCCCAGGCCAGGAAACTGTATAACAAAACAATTGAGATGGATCCTGCCATTACCGATGCATGGGTAGGTCTGGGGGTGTGTGACCTGGAAGACGACATGCCAATAGCGGCGCTGCAATACTTTTTGAAGGGGGTGGAGCTTGATCCGGAAAATGTCAGCTACCTGACACTGCTGGCAAACACCTATTTTACCCTTGGCAAGAAAAAAGAAGGATGCAGCACCTACGAAAGGGCGTTGGAGCTTGATCCGGCAGACCTTGAAACATGGGTTGAATATGCTGAGGTTCTGGCCAGCATAAAGCTTCTTGACAAAGCAACACATATTATCCGTACAGGGCTGGAAACCATACCTGGAAACACAACCCTCATATACCGGCTAAGTGCCTATCTGTTCCTGGACGGCAAGTCACATGAAGCCTTATATCATCTCGAAGAAGCCTTGTCTTCTGAATATCATGGCCATACAGATATCCTGGACAGATATCCCCAACTTATGTTATACCCCTCTTTTATGGATGCCATTGAGCGCTACAGGCTTTAAGACTTCTTTATGCAGCGAACTGTTTCAGATTATTTGTTGATTGTTCTGAAGGGGATGGGGATGGGAGCCGCCGACATCATTCCTGGTGTATCAGGCGGAACCATTGCTTTTATTACCGGCATTTACCAGGAGTTGATAAACAGTATCAGGTCGGTTAATCTGGAAGGGTTGCGAATACTGAAAAAGGAAGGGGTTGTAAATGCCTGGAGACATATAAACGGCAACTTCCTGGTAGCGGTTTTTGGGGGCATCCTGTTCAGTATTTTTTCTCTGGCCAGGTTGTTCAGCTGGTTGGTCGCAAACTACCAGATGTTGGTTTGGGCATTTTTCTTCGGATTGATAATCGGGTCGGCTATATTTGTCGGAAAAAAGATCAGGCATTGGAACTTCGTTACATTATTAATGCTGATATCCGGCACAGCGATTGCATGGTATATTACCATTGCCAGTCCAGCCACTACGACTGAAGCAATCTGGTTTATAATTATTACCGGCAGCATTGCCATTAGTGCAATGATCCTTCCTGGCATCTCAGGGAGCTTCATCTTATTGCTTATGGGTAAATATGAATTCATCCTTAATGCAGTAAAAGACGTTAAAATAATCATTCTTGCCGCCTTTGCTGCCGGATGTGCGATAGGCCTGATCAGCTTCTCCAACATCATAGCCTGGTTTTTTAAAAATTATCCGAATGCGACCATGGCCATGCTGTCTGGCTTTATGATAGGCTCTCTAAATAAGCTTTGGCCCTGGAAAGAGGTCATTGAACACCGTCTGAACAGCCATGGTGAGATGGTTCCCTTTCTTGAAAGAAGTATCTTACCACAACAATATGCTGATATGGTTCAGAATGACCCTATGATCATCCCCATCATCATTTGCTCTATAGCAGGTATGGGTATTGTTTTACTGTTGGAATACATTGCAAAACCAACAACAACAACATAACTCCTTAATAACCATGGCTGCAAACAAACAATTCGGACTCATTGGCTATCCATTGGGGCATTCATGGTCAAAGAAATATTTTGCCGATAAGTTTAAACATGAACAAATCGATGGATGCTCTTACAGTTTGTTTCCTATTGAGGATTTGAACGAGTTGCACGGGCTTTTGTCGGAGCATCCAAATCTGGTTGGCTTGAACGTCACCATCCCGCATAAAGAGACCATTATAGCCTTACTCGACGACGTATCAGACACGGCAAGTGATATAGGTGCTGTCAACACCATAGTGATCAAACGAATGGGCAACGAACACCATCTTACGGGTCATAATACGGATGTATATGGCTTTGCAAAAAGTCTGGAGGTTCATCAGGTAACCAATCCAGCTGATCCGGATAGCGGAGCAAGCGGGGCTGGTGGCCATCGGAGAGCAGCAATGGTGCTTGGCACCGGAGGGGCATCCAAGGCTGTGTGTTATGTGTTGAAACACCTGGGATGGGATATCAGCCTCGTCTCCAGAAACCCCGCATCAGGCAAACATGGTTCTTACAGCTTGCTGAGTTATCAGGAAATCACGCACGAAGACATGGCACAACACAGCCTGATTGTCAATACCACCCCTCTGGGGATGGCTCCCAAGGTATCCGGCTACCCCGACATCCCATACAAGTGGCTGACAAGTAATCACATTCTATACGACCTGGTATATAACCCGGAAACCACTAAATTCCTTGAATTTGGCATCATGGCCGGGTGTCAGGTAATTGGCGGGCTGGATATGCTAAAGCTTCAGGCAGATAAATCCTTTGAAATATGGAAACTACATTTTTTCCGGAACTTCGATGCCCAGTAGGCCCATCCCGGATTTAATCACACGGGCAGTAAGCCTTGCCAGCTGCAACCGAAAGTCGCTGATAGCAAGGTTTGGTTCATTCAGGATGGAATAGTCGTGGTAAAACTGATTAAACTCCCTGGCCAGGTCATATAAATAGTTGGCAAGCGTTGCAGGGCTGTATTCTACAGCAGACTCCTGCACTACTTCAGGGAAAGCATATAAAATCTTTAGCAAGCGTTTTTCTTTCTCATTCATATCGCCGGCATTTACAACATCCAGGTCGGTCTTTTCAATGCGGGCATCATCTGCTGTTCTAAGGATAGAACGTATCCTGGCATGTGTATACTGGATCAATGGGCCAGTATGTCCGTTAAAGTCGATCGACTCTGCGGGATTAAACAGCATATTTTTACGTGGGTCGACCTTTAAAATGAAGTATTTCAAAGCACCCATCCCGATAATATTGTACAGTTTTTCTTTTTCTTCAGCAGAAAAGTCATCTGTTTTCCCGAGTTCTTCTGTCATCCTCCTGGCTGTGGCAATCATCTCATCCATGAGTTCATCAGCATCCACCACTGTTCCTTCACGTGATTTCATCTTCCCTTCGGGCAGTTCAACCATCCCATAGCTCAAATGATAGATGGCATCTGCATAAGGCTTATCCAGTTTTTTTAATACTTTTTGCAGTACGTCGAAATGATAATTTTGCTCATTGCCAACCACATAGATCATCTTGTCTGCCTTAAAATCATCATAACGCAACTGGGCGGTGCCAAGGTCTTGTGTCATGTACACCGATGTACCATCAGAGCGTAGCAGCAGTTTCTGATCCAGTTTCATGTCGGTAAGGTCGGCCCATACAGAGCTGTCTTCTTTCCGTATCAGCACACCTTTTTCCAAACCCTCCAGAACCAGCTCCTTACCCAGCAGGTATGTGTCTGACTCATAATATATTTTATCAAAATGAACCCCCATCCGCGCATAGGTTTTATCGAACCCTTCGTAGACCCAGGCATTCATCATCTCCCATACCGACATTGTTTCAGGATCCTTCAGCTCCCATTTTCTGAGCAACTCCTGTGCTTCCAGCATCAGCGGAGCAATCTTACGGGCTTCATCCTCTCCGATGCCACGCTCCTGCGCCAGTGTTCCTGCTTGCTTACGCAACTCCGTCTCGAACATGACATAATAGTCGCCAACCAGCTTGTCGCCTTTCTTCCCTGACGATTGCGGAGTTTCGCCGTTACCAAACTTTATCCAGGTTAGCATTGACTTACATATATGTATTCCCCTGTCATTTACCAGGTTTACCCTGGCTACTCTGTTACCGGCAGCTTCCAGTATGCGCGATACAGAATATCCTAACAGGTTATTTCTGACATGCCCCAGGTGCAGCGGCTTGTTGGTATTTGGTGAAGAGAACTCGACAACGACAGTTTGCCCCCCCACAGGCCACATGCCAAAAGATTCATTATTCATCTGCGATTTAAGAAACCTCAACCAATAATCGGGCGACAGGCTTAGATTCAGGAATCCTTTGATTACATTGTAGGATGTGACATCCTCCAACCTCTTAACCAATTCATCCCCCAATAAGGTGGCAGTTTGTTCGGGAGATGTTTTTGATAGCCTGACAAATGGAAACACAACAAGGGTTATATCGCCTACAAATTCTTTTCTGGTTTTCTGGAGCAATAGTTCACGTTCAGACACCTGGTGGCCATAAACAGATGTTATTATCTCTGAAACGGCTTGTACTATATTATTTTCAATCGTCATCATCATCATATTTTCGTGGTGCGAAATTACTACTTTTTAATAAATTGAGGGTTTTCTTATATCTTTGCGTGTCTAATAACCGTAATCATGCGTATTCCTTTGGTCAATCCTTTGGTCATATTGTTATTTCTTATTATATGGTTGTTCTCCTGTGGAGGCTCCGGGCCACGGCAACACTCTTTATCTGATAAAGCTGCACAGACAAGTCAATCTGTCAGTGTGCCGGAATTCAATGCAGATTCTGCCTTTCAATTTGTAGCACGGCAGGTTGAATTCGGGCCCAGGGTGCCCAACACGGAAGCACATCAGCAATGTGGTATCTGGCTTACAGAGACCATGCAGAGATTTGCTGACACAGTATATGTTCAACAAGCGAGGGTCAGGGCATATAATGGCACCATTTTGAACATCAGAAATATCATCGGGGTGTTTCAGCCAGAGCGTCGCAACCGCATCTTATTATGCGCTCATTGGGACAGCCGGCCCTATGCCGACTGGGATCCTGACCCGGCCAATCACTACAGACCGATCGACGGAGCCAATGACGGCGCAAGTGGGGTGGGTGTATTGCTGGAGATAGCCAGGCTCCTTCATAAAGAGCCTGCGCAATGGGGTGTCGATATATTATTGCTGGATGCAGAAGATTATGGCAAACACCATGCAGCCAGCGGCATGGATGAAGACTCCTGGGCGCTGGGCGCACAATACTGGTCGAACAACCCCCACCGTATCGATTATAATGCCAACTTTGGCATATTGCTTGATATGGTTGGAGCCAGCCATGCAACATTCAAAAAGGAAGGTTATTCAATGATGTATGCCCCTAATATTGTGAGAAATGTTTGGAACAAAGCGCAACAGCTTGGATTTGGAAACTATTTTATCAACCAGGAAGGCGGTTTTATTACCGACGACCATTATTATATAAACAAGATAAGAAATATACCGACCATCAACATTATCCATTTGGACAGCAGTACCAGGCATGGCTTCTTTCCACAATGGCATACCATCGACGACACCATTGATTATATTGACCCACAAACACTGTCAGTTGTAGGCCGAACAGTAAGTGCAGTGATCTATCAACAACCCTGATCCTTTAACAAATGAGCCCTTTCTTAATAGAACTATTTTACCAGCTCATTATAAATGTAATATAACGCCAGTAAAAATTCATTGAATTATAGTTATGTTTTATTTTTTTTGTATTTTAGCAGCCTGAAAAATACCGTAGGATCAGGGTAAGAGGGAGAGGTGGCCGAGTGGTCGAAGGCGCACGCCTGGAAAGTGTGTATCCGCCAAAAGCGGATCAAGGGTTCGAATCCCTTTCTCTCCGCCATTTTTCTATCAAAACCAGAAACATTAATCATTTGTCAATTAACCATTTTTCGTATCAAACAAAAACCAACAGAACTAGTTATGAAAAAATTACTTGTTTTTTTATCCGTAGCGGGCATGCTTATTTATGGTATTAATACCATGGCTTTTGCACAAGCCGCAGAACAAGAAGCTACAACAGAAACCGTTGTTGAAGAAGCGGCTCCCGCTCCCTCACCGGCAACCCAACAAACCCTGGTCCCCGATTATGAAGACCAAACCTTTCACTACATTTTGAAAGAGAAATTTATCGAGGGTGGTGCAGGTTTTATGAGTGTAATTTTGTTGTGTTTGATTATTGGCCTGGGATTGTGTGTTGAAAGGATCATCTACCTGAACCTGTCAACTACCAACACCACCAAGTTGCTTAACAAAGTAGAAGATGCCATGAAAAGTGGTGGAATTGAAGCTGCTAAAGAATTATGCAGGAAGACCCGCGGTCCTGTTGCCAGCATCTTTTACCAGGGCCTTGACCGCTACAGCGAAGGCATGGAGATCGTAGAAAAATCTATTGTATCCTACGGTAGCGTGCTGATGGGCCGTTTGGAAATGAACCTGACCTGGATATCACTATTTATCGCCATTGCTCCCATGCTTGGATTTATGGGTACGGTAATCGGTATGATCGCGGCTTTTGACGCTATTGCACAGGCAGGTGACATTTCACCAACCATTGTTGCATCCGGTATCCAGGTGGCTCTTTTGACCACCGTATTCGGTTTGATCGTGGCGGTAATCCTGCAGATTTTTTACAACTACATCGTATCAAAAGTTGACAGCATCGTGAACACCATGGAAGATGCAACCATTTCTTTTATGGACATTTTAATCAAAAATCAAAAATAAACAGGTAATCCCATGAACGAAAATATAATTGATATAGGCATCTTCGTAACCTACGCGCTGTTGGGATTGGCTGCTGCAGCTGTTATTCTGTCGGCCGTATTCCAGTTGTTTGCCAACTTCAGAAATGCCAGGGGAGGATTGATAGGCCTGGCTGTACTGGTAGCGATATTGTTCCTGTCGTATCTGATCAGCACCAACGAAGCCTACGAAGCTTTTAATGTTGGACCTACTGCATCGCAATGGATCGGTGGCGGGATTACAGCCACCTTCATGCTCATAGGGCTGGCGTTTGTAGCTGCAATATTTACCGAGGTGTTTAAATTATTCAGATAATAATAAATTCTAATAAAAAGGAGATCTTTCTATGGCTAGAATGAATCCCGAAATCAATGCCGGATCAATGGCCGACATTGCCTTTCTCCTGCTGATATTCTTCCTGGTAACTACCACCATGGATGTTGACCAAGGTATCATCAGGATGTTGCCACCCCCTATTGACCCCAATGCCCCTCCACCCCCACCGGTAAGAGAGCGTAACGTTTTTGTGGTTCTGGTTGACCAGTTCGACCGCTTACTCGTGGAGGGACAGATCACCCGAATCGAAGACCTCAGGAGCCAAACGAAGGACTTCCTGCTAAACCCGAATAACGATCCAAACATGTCTGAGAAAAGACTGGAAGAGGTCGAGAACATAGGAGAAGTGGAGGTCTCCAGAGGGGTCATCTCTCTGCAGAACGACAGGGGTACGTCATACGAAATGTATATTTCGGTTCAGAATGAACTTGCTGCTGCCGTAAATGAGATTCGTAACGATGTGGCGCGTCAACATTTCGGAAGGCGATTCAGTGAATTGACAGATGAAGCCCTGATAACCGCCGTTAGACAGGCCGTGCCTATGCAAATTTCAGAAGCAGAACCTAAAGATATAGGAGGAGGAAGATAATGGGACGATTTAAAAAAGACACAGGACCAAAATCAGTGAAGATCAATACGGCATCATTGCCTGACATTATCTTTATGCTGCTGTTTTTCTTTATGGTAACCACTACCATGAGAGAAACAACGCTGTTTGTCAGAACACAGTTGCCCTCTGCCACTGAGATTCAGAAACTGGAGCGAAAGTCGCTTGTAAGCTTTATCTATATTGGCCCGCCATTGCAATCCCAGGTCTTTGGTACCGAGCCCAGAATACAGCTTAACGATGCCTTTGCCTCTGTATCAGAAATTGCCTCATTTATTGCAGCTGAAAGAGAAGCACGCCAAGAGGTCGAAAGGCCACTGATGACTACATCGTTAAAAATTGACAGGGATACGAGAATGGGTATCGTTACCGATGTAAAGCAGGAGCTCAGATTGGTTAACGCACTTAAAATTAATTACTCTACACTGCGAGGAGAGGTGACGGCCGGACGTTAACCATGGTTCACGGTAGCTGCAATACTTTCTCTAGTATACACAAATTCAACAATCCGCTCACGCTACTTATAAAGTATGGTGAGCGGATTTCTTACATCCCTATTTATACAATCCCTGTATAAAAAACTTAAAGGATGACTGTTTTTGATGCAGTCCGAAATAACCTTACCTGGGTGATGGCCAACAGCCAGATAATGACCTCAAAAAATCCCAAAAATGGCGCAAGATATCTGAACCCTTTCGAAACAAATATCAGGCGCAAGGTGCCAATGCTCTGGTCAAGAATCCTGGCAAGAAATATTAACATGGGCAGTACCACCCAGGCCCACCAAAAAGAATCATAGAAACCTAGCTGTTCCATACTTATAATACTAATTCATGAAGAAGGCTATTCATCAAAAAACTCATATACATGCATGACTTCGTACTGCTGAATTATGCCGTTGACTGGATTTCGCGCTGTTACTTCGCTTTTCAGGAATAATCCATCGTGGTCATAATACCTTCTCACCTTTGACACCAGTTCACCACGAAGGTCAACCTCTTCCTGCAATATTACATGATCTTTCTCATCATATTCCATGGTGATGCGATTCTTCTTCTGTCTGTTCTCCTCGACAACACCAACAGGTCTTCCTTTTTCGTCAAGTGTAAACAGGAATTTCTCAATAAGCTGTCCAGAGCTGTCGGTTGAAAAAATAGCTTCCCGGTAACCTTCATCATTATAGACATACGATTGAACGAGTTTCTCATTATCACCAATATGGTATATTGCTTTTTCATCCAACAATCCATCCTCATCATACTCATACGTAGTTTCCGTGATCATAGTTCCCTCCTCATCAAAGCTAACTTCTGCAACCAAATGACCGTTATTGTACTCATATTCAACAGAATGCTCAACCACCCCATCATTATCTGATTGCACCTTCTTTGTTATCTGACCAGAAGCATTGTAATGATATTCTATCATATCATAAGAACCATCAGCATAATGGATATATTCTTTTCTTATCCGCGACTTCTCATCAGGTTCAAAGGTTTTTCTTTCCAGCACCTCACCATCAGCCTCTATGAGTAATTCGCTGGTCATAAACCCACTATCATCATATTCCATAACAGTTTTCTGTTGCACTTCTCCATTTGTATCAAATTGAACATCACGTACCACTTTCTGTAAGACAGGATGGTATTCAATACGATTTACCAGGTATTCATTAAGTGCCGTTTCTGCATGATTCCGGTCATCTGGCTCAAACTGTCCAAATTTCCTGTAAATACGCATTTCTTTAAGCTTCTTTGCCATACTTATTGATTCATTGACGATGACTAATTATTGTCTGACCATAATGCCCGATAGCTGCGTTATGCTCGTTCGGAAATTTCTCATCCCGGGTTCTCGGGACTCCTTGATTTTCGTACTTTGCATGCCTTGATCTCGAACATTCTGATCCAGACACCCTACTTTATGGACAGACTCTTTTTATTCGATGATCAGCAGCTCATCCATGATCCTTGATGCACCTGAGAATTTATCGATAAGAAATAAAATATAGCGTGCATCGACATTGATACATCGTTGCAGTTCCTGTTCAAATAAAACATCGCCACTCATGGCCTCCCAGTTGCCATCAAATGCCAGACCAATCAGGTGACCATCGCCGTTAATAACCGGGCTGCCGGAATTGCCCCCCGTTATGTCGTTGTTTGATATAAAGTTGACTACCATCGTATTATCAGTCATATAGCGGCCATAATCCTTGTTTTCATATAGATTCTTCAGCTTTCCCGGTACTATAAACTCATGATGGGATGGGTCTTCCTTTTCCATAACACCTGATAATGTGGTAAAATACTCATAATAGACTGCATCGGCAGGATGATAGCCGCCAACAGACCCATAGGTAAAACGCATCGTTCCATTGGCATCGGGATAAAACAGCGCATTTGGTTTCATCTCACGTAAGCCCTTTAGAAACAAGCGGTCAGCTACCTGGAGCGAGGCATCGACCTCCTGTATCTGCCTTGATACGGCTGAGTAGTTAGGAAAAATCGATCTGGCAGTCTGAAAAGCAAGATCATTCCGTAATCGCCGGGCACTTGGTTTGTCGAGAAAGTCATTCAAACGTGATTCATCGGCAAATATAGACTTGTTATAGACATCCTCTGCAAAACGATCAAATTGATTTTTGTATTTTCTTTCAATGGTTTGATATATATCTGGAGGATTGGATGGAGACGTATACTCTTTATAGGCTTCGAACATGGCTTTCCAAAGTTGTTGATCCACACCCTGATCATAATTACGGTAAACCCTTTCTGCCCGGCTGCGCAGGATATCAATTTCTTTGTTCAGCTCTTCCTGATTGGCATTTCCTTGTAAAAGAGCAAGAAGGCTGTTAAATTGATAGGCAAGGCCAAGAATGTCAGGGCCGGTAGCCATCGCCTCCATAAAGGCATAGTTTTGCGAGTTAAAAGTTAGATAGGTGTCATAGGCTTCCTTATACTGGTTCATCACATTACCGTATTCCTCTCTTCTGTTTGGTTCAAGGTTTACCCAGTTCATAAACTCTTCTTCAAGCTTTCGTTTGGAATCTGCAACATTGAGTCGTGTTAAAGACCTGCTCATCCCAATAAAATTTTTCCAGTAATTGGCAATGCCTGCTTGTTTCGATGCATACTTGATCCGAATGTCATCGCTTGATGCCATAGCGGTCTCAATGATGTCAAGTTTTTTTCGACGTATGTCGATACGTACAGGGTACATATGTTCCTGAAAAAAGTCTATCCCGTAAGAGGTCAGGTAGCGTGTGGTTCTTCCGGGATACCCCAATATCATAGCAAAATCGCCTTCACGAACACCTTTTATAGATATGGGCAGAAAGTGTTTTGGTTTTAACGGAATATTATCCGGGCTATACTCTGCAGGTTTTCCATCCGGGCCGGTATACACCCTGAAGAGGGCAAAATCACCGGTATGCCTTGGCCACATCCAGTTGTCGGTATCGCCGCCATAAGATCCGACAGATTCGGGTGGAGTACCAACAAGCCTGACATCGTTATAGGTCTCATAGATAAACAGGAAATACTCATTACCGGCAAACATTGGTCTGACATTTGCCGAGTAATGATTGCCAGAGGTGGCGCTATTAACAATGGTGGTGATGTTATTATTTATTGTGGTTTCACGGTCAGACTCGCTCATTCCTGCTGTTACATTTTCCAGAACCTGACCTGTTACATCCTCTGCCTGGACAAGGAAGCGCACAAACAGGCCGGGATTTGGCAGTTCATCCCCGAAAGTTTCGGCCCAAAACCCATTGCGAAGTAAATCATTATCGACAGAGCTGTGAGCTTGTATCCTGCCATAACCGCAGTGGTGATTGGTAAGCACCAGACCCAGATCAGAAATGATCTCCGCAGTACATCCTCCTCCAAAATGAACAATGGCATCCTTTAAACTTGTGCCGGTAAAACTAAATATCTGTTCACGGGTCAGGTTAAGCCCCATATCCTGCATCTCATCAAAGAGGGCATCATCAATCATAAAGGGCAGCCACATACCCTCATCAGCTTTCACCTGCGGCCTGAAAACGGCCAATACCAGAATCAAAAAAACCACATTGCGTCTGTTCATCTTATGTAAATTAATAAAACAATTCAACAATTCAACATCCCTAAGAATGAGACAAGGCATGCCTTGTCTCTACCTCCTTCGACCTTCGACCTTCGACCTTTGACCTTTGACCTTCAGACTTTCAGACCTTTCGACTTTCAGACTTTCTAAATAAACGTCTCTCCTTTTTTCAATTTAATATCATTCACTATTTTCCGGAGTTGCTGTTCCTGAGCTCTTTCACAAATCAACAAGGCATTATCTGAATCAGCAATGATATATTCCTTAAGTCCTTGTACCACGACAATTTTTTCATCAGGTACGTTAATGATACATTTGTGTGTATCATACAGGAGTACATTATTCCCGGTCACGGCATTGTCATAATTATCTTTTTTGCGTACTTCATATAATGAACCCCAGGTACCCAGGTCTGACCAGCCAAAGTCTGAGATAAACACAAACACATTCTCAGCCTTTTCCATGATGGCATAATCAATGGATATACTTTTTGATGTTGTATAGGCGGTACTCATATAGTTCCATTCAGCATCGGTGTTATATATACCGGATGCTTCACGAAAAACGTAGCTGATCTCGGGTTGGTATTTTTCAAAAGCATCTATGATAGCCTTGCATGACCAAATAAATATCCCGCTGTTCCACAGGAAGTCGCCACTATCAAGGAATGATTGAGCCATTTCCATGTTGGGTTTTTCCGTAAATGTTTTCACCTTTCTCAGGCTGGAGCTCTCTCCTTTGAGCCTGCCTTCAATGAATTGGATATATCCATATCCGGTATCTGGTCTGCTTGGCATAATACCCAGAGTGAACAACCACTCATGCCTGGAGGCTGCGTTGAGGGCGTTTTTTATTACGGTGGCAAAAATATTTTCTTTCAGTATTATATGATCGGATGGAGCCACCACCAGTGTAGCATTAGGGTTTAATGCATAAATCTTATGTGCAGCATAAGCGATACAGGGGGCTGTATTTTTTCTGGTAGGCTCGCAGATGACCTGTGAGGGATCGAGCCCGGGTATCTGCTCCTGAACAAGATCCTTAAAACCGACACTTGTAGTAATATAGATGTTGGTTGGATCAACGATCTCAAGGAATCTTTCGTAGGTTTGCTGTAATAAACTTTTGCCGGTACCAAGAATATCAATAAATTGTTTTGGACGGAAGTTGCGACTCATTGGCCAAAAACGCTCACCTACACCACCGGCCATGATCACTGCATACTGGTTTTTGTTCATGTCTGATTATTTTATTCTATATAAATGATTAGCCTGTATTATTCAGAACCCTTGTCATCGGGTGAAACAGATATATCCGTTTGGTGCTTAAACAGATGCACTTAAAGCGTTTCCGCAACTTTTCCTGCTTGCTGAACATCCGTCCACTTCGGGTTGAGAATCTCCCTGTCTCCGGTATATCTTCAAGCAATGCAAGCTGATTGTGATCATTATCGAATAGCTGAAGGTCGCGAATCAGTCTTTCACTGGCCAGACCAGAGGCTTTCACACGAGAGGAATACTCCATCAGCGATGAATAAAGTGATGGATGGAAGTACCCCATATGAACAAAATCTCTGATAAGCTGACCATAGCATCGCTTCCATTCTGCTCCGTGGGGCTTCCCGGCCCTGCCAAACTGTTCCCACACGATCAGGTGAGCCAATTCATGAAGAAAGATAAGCAGACAGGCAAACATATTCATATCGCCATTCACGGAGATTTTGTGAGGGGTACCATTCCGTGAAGGCCTGAAGTCACCCAATTTCGAACTGCGGCCATGACTTATCTTGAGTATAAGTTTATGGTGCACAATCAAATCCATCAAATAATCAACCGATTCAACAGGAAAGAACCGGGGCAGCAAGTGTTTAATCGTTTTCTGGCTCAATACTTACAAGCTTTTCAGTCTGCATATGAATATCATTACTCCATGAAGGGCAGTCACAATTCCTTTTAAAAACGAAACATCCATTCAGTAGAAGTACCATGGTCACCATAATAACGCCCTGTCGGATGATTCTAATTAAGTAGCTATTCCCGGCCATATGTTCTTTCTGGATCTTTGGTCAAAAATACAAAAAATAAGGGGGTGACAAAGTCAAACCCCAATAAATAGTATTAAAGAACGTAAAATATCAGTAATTTCGCATTCCGAGTTAAAAGATTATATCTGCTTTTTTAATATCCATTCATGCAATTGTTTTACCACATAGGAAGGTATCTGATGCTGCTTCGCGTTATATTGCAAAGGCCTGAGAAGGCAGCAATATATCGAAGGCAGATTGTTATTGAGATGGACAAGTTAGGGCTTGAGAGCCTGGGTATCGTTGCCATTATTTCTGTTTTCATGGGTGCCGTACTGACCATTCAAACCGCTTTTAACACAGATCATCCATTGTTGCCAATGTATGCCATTGGTTTTGCCACCAGACAGGCAATCATACTCGAGTTTTCTCCCACAATGATTGCATTGATTCTTGCAGGAAAGGTAGGTTCCAGAATCTCTTCTGAAATAGGCACTATGCGCGTAACCGAACAAATAGATGCATTGGAGATCATGGGTATAAACGCTGCAGGATTTTTGATCCTTCCAAAGGTAGTTGCCGCAGTTATTGTAAACCCCATATTGGTTGTAATCAGTATGTTTTTGGGTATCATGGGCGGCTATATGGCATCGGCGATAACCAATGTCGTGCCGCTTAGTCACTATATGTATGGAATTCTTTTTGAGTTTGCACAGTACGACATTTTGTATGCCCTGATAAAAACCATTGTGTTCGCATTTATCATCACCACAGTTTCAGGCTACTTTGGTTTTTATACCCGGGGAGGTGCTTTGGAAGTGGGTCAGTCAAGTACCAAAGCCGTTGTGTTTAGCAGTATATATATTATTTTATTCAATCTTATTTTAACCCAGATACTTCTGGCATGATACAGGTAAAAAACATATGTAAGTCTTTTGACGGCCAAACCGTTCTGAGCAATGTATGCACTTCCTTCGAAAAAGGGAAGACCAACCTTATCATTGGTAGCAGCGGCTCTGGCAAGACAGTACTGATGAAATGCCTTGTTGGATTGGTAGAGGCCGACAGTGGTGAAATTTTCTATGGTGATCACGATTTCACCAAAATGAACTTCAAAGAACGCAGGGTTATAAGGCAAAAACTGGGAATGCTGTTCCAGGGAGGCGCACTGTTTGATTCACTAACAGTTGCAGAGAATGTAATGTTCCCTCTGGAAATGTTTTCATCAATGAGTAAAGAAGAGAAGCTGAAAAGGGCCAATACCTGTCTGGAGCGGGTCAACCTGCATCATGTAAACCATCTGTACCCAGCAGAACTTAGTGGTGGTATGAAGAAGCGTGTTGCTATTGCCAGGGCTATAAGCAACAACCCGGAATATTTATTTTGCGACGAACCAAATTCAGGGCTGGATCCTACCAATGCCATCGTGATCGACAACCTGATCAGGGATATCACCAAAGAATTCAACATCACAACAGTGATCAACACCCACGATATGAACAGCGTAATGGAGATTGGTGATAAAGTTTCGTACATTTATGAAGGTCAATTATGGTGGGAGGGATCTAAAGAAGAGATATTGTATACCGAAAACAATGAATTAAACCGTTTTGTGTATGCTACTGAGTTGTTACGTACATTAAAGAAACCCCCAAAACAATCTAATCAAAAGCAATGATCCTAATAATTAAACTTATAAAAGAAAGTGCCGTATTTGCTGCCACATCAATCGTTGCCAACAAGCTACGTACATTTCTGACCTTATTAGGTATCACCATTGGCATTTTCTCTATTATCTCGGTTTTTTCTGTAGTGGATGCCCTGGAGCGGCAAATACGAACCAGCATTGAGTCGTTGGGCGACAATGTGGTGTATATAGCCAAGTGGCCCTGGCAGTTTGGGGGCGAATATCAATGGTGGCGCTATGTAAACAGGCCAAGTCCAAGATTGAACGAGCTTGACGAGCTGCAAAGAAGAACAAACACGGTTGATGTAGCGGCCTTTATGGCATCAACAACCCGTACGGTAGAATATTTGAATACCAGTATTGACAGGGCAACTATATTAGGGGTATCGGTAGGTTATGAGCAAGTCAGGGTATTCGACATGGAAGAAGGTCGATTTATATCTTTCCCTGAATTTAATGCGGGAAGAAATGTGGCTGTCCTCGGGTATGATATGGCTGTCAACCTATTTCCAAATACAGATCCTATTGGGAAGAATATAAAAATATTTGGGAGGAATATACAGGTTATCGGAGTGATTAAGAAGGAAGGTACCGGTACATTTGGCGATAGTCAGGATGAATATGTTATTTTGCCAGTGCAGTTTCTGAATCAGTTCATCGACGTAAACAGTGATCGTTTCAACCCAACAATCATGGCCAAGGCAAAACCCGGCATCAGCATTGAAGAGCTTACCGACGACATTACCGGTGCTATGCGGGCAATCAGAATGTTGAAACCTTACGCTGATGATAATTTTGCTTTAAATGAAACCAGCCTGCTTTCCCAGGGTTTCGACGGACTATTTTCTGTTATTACCATGGCTGGATGGATAATTGGTGGGTTCTCCATTCTCGTAGGGGGGTTCGGGATTGCCAATATAATGTTTGTCTCCGTTCGTGAACGCACGAGCATTATCGGCATACAAAAGGCCCTTGGGGCCAAGAACTATTTCATATTATGGCAATTTCTTTTTGAGGCGGTAATCCTCAGCCTGGCCGGTGGTGCGCTGGGTTTGTTGCTGGTATTCGCCGGAACAAGAATTGTTGCCAGTGCTTTTGAGCTGGATTTTGCGCTTACCATGGCGAACATTATGCTGGGATTAAACGTTTCTGCTATAATAGGATTGATTTCCGGTTTCGTGCCAGCCTGGACAGCATCAAGGCTTGATCCGGTAGAAGCGATACGATCAACGGGATAGATGAAATATAAGTTGAGGAGTTGAGGAGTTGAGGAGTTGAGGAGTTGAGGAGTTGAGGAGTTGAGGAGTTGAGGAGTTGAGTTGAGGAGCAACAGCAGCAAAATCAACTATAAGATACTTTTTTTCGCGGGTTTAACATTACAATTGACATAACACATAACACATAATACATAATACATACCGATGAAACATAAAAAAGTACTACTAGTAATTCTTGATGGATGGGGCCAGGGTGATGGTGGTCCTGCCGATATGATCAGCCAGGCAAATGTGCCCTTTACCAAAAACCTTTATAACACTGCAGCCCACACCTTGCTCAAAACTTCTGGAGAGGATGTTGGTTTGCCCGACGGGCAGATGGGTAATTCAGAGGTAGGACATTTAAATATTGGTGCCGGACGCGTTGTTTATCAAGATCTGGTAAAGATTAGCCAGGCCATATCAGACCGCTCATTCCATCAAAATGACGTATTGGTTGATGCCTTCAACTATGCCAAAGAGAATGGCAAAAGCGTACATTTGCTTGGCCTGGTATCTGATGGAGGTGTTCACTCGGCCCTGGATCATCTATACGGTTTATGTGACATGGCAAAGGAGCAAGCATTCGACAAACTATATATTCATGCTTTTACAGATGGAAGGGATACAGACCCAAAAAGCGGTATTGGCTTCATTAAAGAGTTGGAGTCACATCTGAGTCAATCCTCAGGCAGCATTGCCAGTGTCTGTGGCAGGTATTATGCCATGGACCGCGACAAAAGGTGGGAGCGGGTAAAGCTTGCTTACGACATGCTGGTAAACGGAAAGGGAGAGGCCTTCAAAACAGCCGAAGACGCCATAAAAGCATCTTACGACAATGATGTAACCGATGAATTTATCAAGCCCTCGTTGATCGTTGATTCAGACAACAATCCTGTCGCAACCGTACGTGAAGGTGATGTTGTGCTGTGTTTTAACTTCCGGACCGACCGCTTGAGGGAGATCACCACCGTGCTTACCCAGAAAGATATGCCGGAGCATGACATGAAGACAATGCAACTGTATTATGTTACCATGACACGTTACGATGAATCTTTCCGTGATGTTAAAATAGTATTTGACAAAGATGACCTGAAAAACACACTTGGGGAAATTCTGGCACAACATGGAAAGTCACAGTTGCGAATCGCAGAAACAGAGAAATACCCACACGTAACATTCTTCTTCTCAGGCGGCAGAGAGGATGTGTTTCCAAAGGAGGAACGCGTCATGATATCTTCACCCAAAGTGGCTACCTACGATCTCCAGCCCTCAATGAGTGCACCTGAGGTAAAGGATGCAGTAATATCTGAGATCAACAAAGGCACGTTCGATTTTATCTGTTTGAACTTCGCCAATGCTGATATGGTTGGTCATACCGGGGTTTTTGAGGCGATAAAAGAAGCTTTGGAAACTGTTGACAAATGTTTGGAAGAAGTTGTGGAGGCTGCGTTAAAAAAAGAATATACCATTATTATCACGGCTGATCATGGAAATGCAGATTTTGCCACCAATGCTGATGGATCACCCAACACAGCCCATACGACCAATCCTGTGCCATGCTGGTTGATTGACAAGGACTATACATCTATACAGCCAGGAAGACTTGCAGATCTGGCTCCGACCATCCTGAAAATAATGGGATTGGAAGCGCCATCTGATATGAAAGGCAAGGTATTGGTGTAAGGCAATAAGCCATACCGTTGATGTCAGAACCGTTCCTGAGTGGTAATTACTTTAAATACTTTGTCGCCACGTCGCAACGGATCAGTAACAGCCACCGAACAAACGGAACCTTTCCCGGCTTTTTCAACAGGTATATCATCGACCCGGATCTCTGAAATGATAAACTCTGCTACTCCTGTTGCAGGGCCTGTTACCATGATGGGGTCGTCGACCGATATCCCATGAGACTCCAGTTTGATCTCGGCCACCCCGCGTCTTGAAAAATAGTTTGTCACCTTACCGGCATACTGTTTCTTTCTTGTTGCCTGTGATCCGTATCGCTCAGACCATTCGCCCATGGTTCGGCCCAGGTAATAGCCATCCCAGAAACCCCTGTTAAACACGGTACGTAGACGCTCTATCCATGATTCGATCAGATCCGGATGATATCTACCCTCAACGACAGCCTGGCTGGCTTCTCTATAACATGTCACTACGGTTTTGACATAATCAGGGCCTCTGCCCCTACCTTCAATTTTCAATACCTTTACACCTGCATCGATGATCTTGTCAAGAAATCCAATGGTGCATAAATCCTTCGGCGACATGATGTATTCATGATCGACTTCCAGCTCGTACCCTTCTTCTTTGTCGGTGACCAGGTAAGAACGTCTGCAAAGCTGCAGACAAGCCCCTCGGTTTGCTGAATAGTTCATATTATCGAGACTCAGATAGCATTTCCCACTAATTGCCATGCACAATGCTCCATGAACAAAAAGTTCTACCTGTAACAACCTTCCTGAAGGTCCGGTGATATGCTCCTTTTGAATTCCCTGTACTATGTGGTGCACCTGTTTCAGAGACAGCTCCCGTGCCAGCACGATCACCTCTGCATAGCGGGCATAAAACCTTACAGCAGTAAGGTTGGTGATATTGCACTGGGTAGAGACATGCACCTCCAGTCCAATCTCGCGGGCATATTCCATCACCGACAGGTCGGATGCGATCACTGCAGACACACCAGCCTCTTGGGCAGCAGATAACGTGTCTTGCATATCCTGCAACTCTTCGTCATAGATGATGGCATTCAATGTAAGGTATGTTTTTACCCCTATTGGCTTGCAAATGCCTGCGATTGTGTGAAGATCATCCAGCGAAAAATTCCGGGAAGACCTCGAACGCATATTTAGTTTACCAACACCAAAATACACTGAATCGGCCCCTGCCTGCAATGCAGCCATCAAAGATTCAAACGAACCCACGGGGGCCATGATCTCAACATCACGATGCACGCCAGAAACTGTCATATATGTATCATACTTCAATCAAACAATGACTTTTTTATCATGGGCAACCTTACAGTCAACCAAACACGATCATGAGTGTATCAATTGGCATGAACCATCTCCATGCCAAACAAAGCTGCCAAATGTTTCAATACCTTATCTTTTACCACCGTCATATCTATGGATTCATGCAACTCTGCCTGCATGGATGTAGCCTTCTTGTCTGTGAAGCCACAAGGGTTGATCAGGTCGAAGTAGCTGAGGTCGCTGTTTACATTAAATGCGAATCCGTGCATCGTGACCCATCTGCTGGTACGAATGCCTATGGCACATATCTTTCTTGCTTTTGCCGGATTGTCAGGATCAAGCCAAACCCCGGAAGCACCTTTCAAGCGTGATCCTGTCAGTCCATATTCGCTGATGGTTCGTATGATCGCCTCTTCTAAGAATGCGACATACTGATGAATGTCGGGGGAAAAATTATCGAGATCCAGTATTGGATAACCAACAAGTTGTCCTGGACCATGATAGGTGATATCACCACCACGGTTGATCTTGTAAAATGTGGCTTTTTTATTTGCGAGTTGCATCTGCCCAACGAGTAAATTATTTTCTGACCCACTCTTTCCCAAAGTATATACGTGCGGATGCTCACAAAAAAGCAGGTAATTATTTGTAGGGGAGTGATTCGCCACTTCATCACGTCGGTTCAACATCTTCTGTTCGATGATCCCATGAAACAATTCCTCCTGATAATCCCAGGCCTCTTTATAATCTTTAAGCCCCAAATCTTTGTATTGCACCTTTTTATTCTTTATCGCCATATCGTATTGTTTTTTAATGCACAAAATACAATCCTGTAATTTCGACTTTCGACGGAGACAAGGCATGCCTTGTCTCTACAATACGCCCCTACAAATCAAATACCCATCAATCCAACAGATCAACAAATCAACAAATCAACAGTTCAACGATTCAACCCTTTTCAGTGTTTCCAGGGTATGCTTCCAAAACATGTCTACTGTATCTATTAATAATCCTTCATCCGGAGAGTGTGCATTTTTGATGGTTGGCCCGTATGAGATCATATCCATGCCTGGATATTTCTCTCCAATAAGGCCACATTCCAGGCCTGCGTGGATAGCCAGCACCTTTGGCTGTTTGCCGAACAGTTGCTCATAGGTGGTTTTCATCACCGCCATTATTTCCGAATCCATATTTGGTTTCCAGCCAGGATAACCTCCTCCTGATTTTACCTGAGCTCCTGCAAGAGAAAAAACACTGGCTACCATATTTGCAGCATCTTTCATTCCAGACTCCACGGAGCTTCGCTGACTTGTTCCGACCAGTATCTCCGTGGGTGTCATGGTTATGGATGCCAGATTTGTCGAGGTTTCGACCAACCCCGGTATATCAGGAGACATCGCAATAACTCCGTGGGGGCAGGCATACAGGGCATTGATCAGTTTTGTCTGTGTTTTTAAATCAATGAGACACTGAGGCATCACCACGGTGGCAATGTTGATTTTCAGAGCTGGCTCATTGGTTTTCAGTTCCAGCTTGATATCAGCAGCCAGTTTTTCCATCTGCGACACAAAGATATCTGCATTACGTGAGGGAATGGTAGCTGTAGCAAATGCCTCACGAGCAATGGCATTCCTAAGATTGCCCCCATCAATTTCAGCCAGGCGAAGTTCAAAATCTTTGGCAGCACGCCACAAAATCCTGTTAAGCACTTTGATGGCATTGCCCCGCCCTTTATTGATATCGTCGCCTGAATGCCCCCCCTTTAGCCCAGTCACAGAAATACGATATGCTTGATGGTCAATTTCTGTGTTGACCCTTTCGTATGTAAACGAACATGATGTATCAACACCTCCGGCACACCCGATAAACAGCTCTCCTTCATCCTCAGAGTCGAGGTTAAGCAATATGCGGCTGTTCACAAATCCAGGTTCCAGACCAAAGGCCCCGGCAAGACCAGTTTCTTCCTCGACAGTAAACAAGCATTCGATCGGGCCATGGTCTATATCGTCAGATTCAAGGATAGCCAATTGCACGGCAACACCTATCCCATCGTCGGCGCCAAGTGTAGTACCCTCCGCCCTTACCCATTCACCATCAATGCGTGGCCGTATCGGATCGGTCTCAAAGTCGTGTTCTACACCGGAATTTTTTTCACATACCATATCCACATGACTTTGCAGTGCAACGGATTTAAGGTTCTCGTATCCGGGCTTAGCATCCTTACGGATAATCAGATTACCAACCTTGTCCTGCGTGTACTCCAGGTTATGTTTTTTTGCGAAATCGATCAAATACTGCAATATCTTTTCTTCTTTTCCAGATGGACGGGGAATCTTGCAGATTTCTTCAAATAGCTCCCAAACTCTTTGGGGTTGCAGATGACTCAGAATGTTTCCCATGATATGTTGTTGAATTGTTGAATTGTTGAATTGTTATTGGGTTGTGGGTTGTTCATCGTATAGGTTCGAATCCTTGTCCGTACACACCCATTACATTGGCAACAGAGATAAAAGCTTTAGGATCAATTTCTTTGATAGTTCGGAATACTGCAGATGTTTCATAACGTCTAACCACGACTACAAGCACCTGGGTATTTTCCTTTGAATACCATCCCCGTCCCTGTAGTAAGGTCACCCCACGACCTATTTCATTGTTAATACGTCCGGCTATTGCATCTGGATACCTTGAAAAGATAAACAGCTGTACGCTTCTGCGGTGTCCCATCAGGAGCATATCTATTGAATAGGAGGCAACAGCCATGGTCACAAAGCCATACACCATGACCTCAAGGGATTGAAAGAGCAAATAGGAAGAGGAAATAATCAAAAGGTCCATATAGAGGATCAATCTGCCATGACTGATATTCCGGTATTTATTGATGATCATGGCGATAATATCTGTTCCACCGGTACTTCCTCCCTGTGTAAACACCAAGCCAACACTAGCTCCACCAAGAATTCCTCCTATGATGGCCGACATAAAGCGCTCCGTAACAATAGGTTCAACGATGAGCGGTTGCAGGATTCCCAGAAATACAGACAAAACGACTATGCCATAGATCGTTTTTACAGCAAAACCAAATCCAAGATTCTTAACCGCAAAAACGAGTAATATTGCATTGATACCAAGAAATGTAATTGCCACAGGGAAGCCGGTAGCATAGAAAAACAGCGCACTAGCACCAGTGATGCCCCCACCAACAATTTCGGCGGGGATTAAAAAACCAGTCCATGCCAAAGCATTGATAAACAGGCCGATAGTAATTATCCCATAGGTCTTTACAATCTCCCAAACAGTATACTTTTTTTTCCCAACCATATTGTTGTATTTTTTGTCGCAAAAACCACTTTACTCATTATTCATGGTGTTACTTTATACTGAGCGATTCTTCCTTTCAAAACAGATTATCAGCTACCAAAGATATAAAGCTTTAAACAGATCAACGAGTCCAGTAACCTGTTTAAAGGTATGCAAGTCGACAGTTCCTAATTGATAAGACGTCTGTTGTTTCTTACCGCTGAGGCAATCGCGACCCGCATTGTTTCAGCTGTACGGTATACCATTTCAGCCTCGGAAGGGAATGGTATTGGTTTTAAGGCTACAATCTTTCTGGTCTCTTCATCCAGAGCTTCCAGGTCTCCTACGGCTCTGGCGGAGAAATGTTCAAATTTGGTAGTAGCAGCAAGTGGTTCGCGCTTTAATAAGCGGCGCGGCGACTCAGAGAATATCTCGATATTTCCTTCGATACTCACTGTCTTTAGTTGTTTGGTTTCGATCACAGTACATGCCAGATCTTTATATTTGGTCCTTCTAACATCGTTACCAAGAGAGTCTTTCAACACATTACCCCTTGCATCCAACACATATTCAAAGCCATCTTCAACCCTTTTTCTTACCATACGGTCTTCTTGGCTGGTTTGATCGGGAGAGACAATAACCGACAACAGGTTTATATCCACGAAATAGTCATACGATAAAGATTCATCGAGGTTCATATAATGAAACTCAACCCACCGGTTATCGATACTGCTGTAATCAACAGTCAGCAACTGCGTCACAAACTCCGGCGACAGGTTAAGATGTGTTCTGTTATTCACACCCACAAGTACACGGCTGATTCCTTTTTGTCGGGCATCAAGAATCAAAAAATCAACATCTTTATAGTCGCCGGCAAGTTCTTTAACCGTGATCAGGTTATTATATGCAAGCCTGTATGCTTCTTTCTCCGTACGTTCCATAAGTCTCAGCGCCTGGGAGTAATGGTATTCGGCAGCGCCACTTTTTGCGTTGATGATCTCTTCGTCATAGTCTACGTACGGAAACTGAACTACGCGATTGGGTAAATGCAAAGGTAGTATGGTGCGTACACGTGTCTGACGATTTTTCATCCGGTTATACAGCTGCATGATCTCAGGCAGGTTACGTGGGTTATTTTCCAGCTTTAGAAATCGGATGCGTTCTTCATTTTGCTCATTAGCAATCAGGTAAGATCGCTCCAGGACGACAATTTCATCTTCATTTGCAGGATTCTTTTGTAATTTCCTGATTGATTTTTCAATGGCAGCATCATAGTTTCCTTGACGCATTAGTTTTGAAGAAGATGCGCAGCTACCCAATATGATGGCGAGCATCAAAAAAATAACATATCGTTTCATATACTTTATAAATTGTCTGAAAGTCTGAAGGTTTGAAGGTCTGAAAGTCGAACAGTCGAACAGTCAAACAGTCAAAAAGTCAAAAAGGAACGTCCATAACAAAAATACAACAAATATTTGGTACTGTTGGGAGTTGTGGGTTGCGGGTTTAAAAGTGAAAAATGAAACAAGTGAAAAATGAAAAGTTTAACCGCTGAGAATACGCAGAGTTATTCACGGAGAAACGCAGAGAACTGGTATAGGCCGGGAATGGCCGGCCCAGCTAGACCAATACTGGCGGAGTTGAATTGTAGAATTATTAAAGGTTGCGGCTTACAAACCAAGAGGCTGCCTTGCGGGGGGGGGGCAGCCTCTTGTATAATTAACTTTTGTGGATAGTTATTCACAGATCTCCACATCAAGGTGTATACCGAAATATTTCCAATGTTTTTCTACTCCAAAACTGATTCCCCAGCTATCCAAGCCACCCAAAGTTTCTTTACATAACTCAAACTGTCCTGGAGCTGGATTTCCACTGAGGGGGGCTTCATCATATCCCTCAATTTTTACGTTCTCATTAACATCTTCAAGAGTCCACCCATTAATTAACTCAAAA
>SKYG01000301.1 GCA_007128045.1 Bacteroidales bacterium
CACATAGGAAATACATCACAAATAACTTAGGGGTACTTCATATGCAAAACGAGCAATACGCCACAGCCATCAGATTCTTTGAGGAGACCTTGCATATATATCCGAGATACATCCAGACGCTCAACTATCTTGCTGATGCCTTCGTACTGACAGAACAGTATCAGGAAGCCCTTGACATGCTTGACAGAATACCCGAAGAACAACGAACAGGCAGGCTTTTAATCCTGTATACCCACGTAAAAGAACAACTGAACAAACAATAAGGTATTATAAGCCGAGATCCGGCAATAAAAACACCATGAATCGTATTCATGTCAGCCCTTTCAAAACCAATTAGTCAATGACCAATAAAAAAAACAAACAATCTAGCCAAAAGCCAGACATATTCAAAATACTCCTGGTCATTTTTCTGGGGCTTACCCTTGTTGTTCTGCCTTTTATTACCGATAAAAGGGCCCTGGATATTTCTCTAATGCCAAGGTTATTGGTTTTAAGTGTCTTTTTGTTGGGGATGACAGTGGTACTATTCCATAAAAAGGTGTTTCATGACTGGGATATGTCCGTATTGCGTAAAATGGTTTTTCCAACCTATGCGGCTTTTTTTGTTGTTACGGCAATCTCACTGTTCTTCGCCCTCAACAAAACAGCAGGCTTCTTTGACATTGCAAAAACCTTTGTGTTTCTGATCTTCATGATCTATGCCTGTCTGTTGTTTTTGAAAATGGAACACTGGAAAAGATTTCTTGCCATATCCGTGATTATTGCCAGTCTGCTGACAGTATCCGTTGGCTTCTATGAATATATCACCGAACTCGGTTTTGGGTTCCACCCCAGATCCAGCATGTCGGTAATTAAAGGGCTGATGTCAAATGTAAATCTATATGCCAACTCATTGCTGCTTATGGTACCCTTTGTCAGTTATGGGGTTTTTACGTTGAAGGGATTATGGAAAAAAATGGCATTGTTCGTCCTCGCTGGTCTGTTGATCATGATATTTCTACTGCAGACCCGGGCCACTTATGTGGGCTTGGTTGCCGGAGGCATTGTTGCACTGGGGGTGTTGCTGGTGTTTAGCAAGGAATTAATGATGTCTCCTACGATCAGACGAAGAATCTTTCTGATATCATTATTAGTCATTGCTACTTCAAGCCTGGCAGTAGTAACAGCAAAGGAGGGCAACCCATATGCCGACAGGATAAAGAGTATCTTCGATGACACTCGCGATGGAGGCCGTACACTGATCTGGAAAATCACATTACGGATGATCTCCGACCATCCCATTACCGGAGTTGGCGCAGGGAATTTCACGATCAACATCCAGGAGTATTATGGAGACTATGACTTTGGCAACAGAGAAACCAATTGGCTCAGGCCACATAATGATTTTCTATGGGTGTTGTCAGAAAAAGGCATAGTTGGACTGGCATTATTTTTCCTTTTGTTTGGCCTTGCCCTTTATTATGCCATAGCAATAATTAGAAGTGATACCACCAAAGAAAACAAGTTGTTTGCCCTGTTTTCTATCATGGGTATCGTAAGTTATATGGTGAACTCCTTTTTTGATTTTCCATTGGAAAGGGTAAACCAACAAATATATCTTGCTTTATATGTTGCCGGAACAACCACCATATATCACCAGGTTAAACCCAGATCAGAAAAATTCACCATAAAAAACAAAACAGCCATTTCTCTCTCTATAGTATCCTTGTTGGCCCTTGCCTCAGTATTCAGCTATAAAGCCCTGCGACAAGAGATCTTCATGCAAAAAACCATCGGACTTCACCGGGCAGAGAGATGGGAGGAAATGCTGGTAAACGTACGCAATGCCCAAACAACCTGGAAAACCTTAAACCCACTGGCAACTCCTGTTGCATTTTATGAGGGCGTAGCTCTGGCAAGGCTCAATGACATTCCAAACGCCATCAGGGCTTATGAGGAAGCTTTTACACAAAACCCCAACCGGATGTATCTGCTAAATAACCTGGCGAACACCTATTTACTAGCCCGGGAATACGAGAAAGCGGCCTACTATGCTGAAAAGTCTTTGGTAATATTTCCCCGAAGCGAAGAAACATTAAGAATACTGGCCAGCGCCTATTACTATCAAAACAAGATATCTGAATCACTCGAAACATTGGAACGAATACCGGAAGAAGATATGAATCCTGCCGTCAGAAGCAATATCAATCACCTCCAAAGACTACTGAGAGATTCTTTACAACAATAAACCATTACCCAAACAGGTCAACCTGTGAGCAAAAACTTTCACATATACAAATCATCTGCCGGCAGTGGCAAGACATATACCCTGGTCAAGGAATACCTGAAGATCGTATTGCTGAACCCTGCCAAGGTAAACCATATCCTGGCCATCACCTTCACAAATGCAGCGGCAGCAGAGATGAAAGAACGTATCGTCGATGAGCTGGGAAACCTTATCTCATTAAAAGAAGAACCACATAATAAAAAGGCCCGCTCTCTGCTCAACCAGATCATGAAAGAGTGGGAGGAAAATCATGAACCTGAAATACCCACTGAAGACACCGTCATTAACCATGCAGGCCTCGTCCTGAAACATATTTTGCACCGGTATTCCGAATTCTCGGTAAGTACGATCGACAGTTTTGTGCACCGGGTTATACGCACCTTCGCCTTCGACCTGTTTCTGCCATTCCATTTTGATGTTGAACTCGACGCAGAATCATTGCTTACCCAAGCCACGGATACCCTGATCAGCCGGGCCGGGATTGACAAGCACCTTACAGAACTGCTGATCTCTTTTATTCTGAACCAGGCCGATGAAGAAAAAGACCTGCGCATCGAACTGCAGATCATCGAAATGGGTAAAGCCCTGATGGACGAAGATGGTAGCTCTTCGCTGCAAAAACTTAAAGGAATGTCTTTGGACGACTTTTTGATGGTTGCAAAAAACCTCCGGAAAACCATCAAAGATTATGAAGTGACCGTGGCCAAACAGGCCAATGAAGCCATG
>SKYG01000269.1 GCA_007128045.1 Bacteroidales bacterium
AATATTAACGCCACCTTCCAAGGAGATTATTCCCTCTCCCTGATCAGGACTATAATCTGAGATATTTCCTGAGGAATTAACAATAGCTTGTTTGACAGGATCATCAAAATTCCATTCTACGATCACCACTGGTTCCTGCCCCCACCCTTTCCCCTGGCTTCCCAATACCATTCCAATCCCTAGTAACAGGATCATCAGGAGTGTATTAACAGCGCTTTGCGGATGTTTGCGCATGGTGGCAGTTGTTGAATAAGCTATATACAAATATAGGTGTTTTTACATAAATTGGTGGCAGGATACGTAGGGTGTGCATAGCAAGTTTTCATAGCAACCCTCTGCGTTACGCTGCGGTTATTCTCCCTCTGCGTTACTCTGCGGTTATTCTTCCCCCGCAACTATTTTTTTTCTACCTTTACCTATCAAATCTTTTTGACCTTTCGACTAAATCTTAACACATGAAATACCCATGATAATCGCTTTAACACACATGAGCATGATTAAAAGATTTCCCCTTTTTTTTGACTTTTCGACTTTCAGACTTTCAGACTTTCAGACAATTTTAAACACATGAAAACCTTAACACGTATCCTTACCCCCGCCATGCTGCTTTCTGCCACGCCCCTGATTACCAGTGCCAACACCTCCGGCGATGACACCATCAGCACCATTCTGGCCTTATGGCCATATATGATCGGACTGATCCTTTTGCTGCTGGCATTCCTCTGGTACCAGCAGATCCGTCTGTGGATGCGCAGAAAAAAAGGAGAAACACGCAGACATACCGCCCGCGGCAACCAACTGACCATGCTTGGCATCGTTACCATCTTTGCCCTGCTGATGATTGCCGCCCCAAGGCTGCTCAAACGATTTGATGACTCCATACAACAAACCGAACAAACTATGAGCCCTGAACACAGAACAGAAATCACCCTGCAGGTGGAAGGCATGACCTGCCCAGGCTGCGAAGGTGCCGTACAAAGCAGGGTGGCCGGCTTGCCGGGCATCGAATCCGTGAAGGCCGACCATATAGCCAAACAAACCACCGTGGTCTACGACAACACCCAGACCAACCCCGAAGCTATCGCGCAAGCAATCGAGGAAGCAGGTTACAAGGTGGTTAAACCCTTGTAGGGACAGGACTGGGCCTGTCCGGTTGAATCGTTGAATTGTTGAATTGTTGTTTGAACACCATCAATCATTGCATCCTTGGAATTTGAAAAGATTATATTAGGCATCGACCCCGGCACCAACAATATGGGTATAGGGTTGTTGGGGTTACAACAAGGCAAGGTCTCCATTATCGCTATGGATGTGCTCAAGATCGACAAATTGCCGGATCAGGCCCTGAAGCTAAAAAAAATCTTCGAGACGGTGCTGAGAAACATCGACGAGTTTCACCCCGACGAGCTGGCCATCGAGAGCCAGTTTTTCGGAAAGAACGTACAGTCGATGCTCAAGCTTGGCCGCGCACAGGGCGTTGCCATCGCAGCAGCACTGTACCGCGACATCCCCATTTTTGAGTATTCACCACGAAAAATAAAAATGGCCATCACTGGCAAGGGCAGCGCTTCCAAAGAACAGGTGTCGGCCATGCTGCAACGTATCCTCAACATCAAAGACATCCCCGACAACTTCGATGTGACCGACGCCCTCGCTGTGGCCCTTTGCCATCACTACCAGAAGGTGCCGGGCAAAACCGAAGGATCAAAATCATATACAGGCTGGAAAGCCTTCGTGGCCGACAACCCCGGCCGGATAAAAAAGGGGTGAATTAATAACAAGACTACAGTACGATTGTATTGGCCGGGCTCGACCGGCCTATACCAGTCCTCTGCGAATAACTCTTTGATAATCTGCGGTTAAACCTTCTCCGCGTGCCTCTGCGAATAACTCTGCGGTACTCTGCGGTTAAATCTTCTCCGCGTGCCTCTGCGGTTAACCTCCTCTGCGGTTATATCTGAGCCGCTATCTCAGCTGCAATGGCCGTAAACTCCTCAGGGGTCAGTTTCAGCTTGGGCTTGCTGAAGTCGATGTCGTAGATGCCATTGATGGGCACCAGGTGGATATGTGCGTGCGGCACTTCGAGGCCCAGCACCGCCACGCCAATACGCTCACAGTGTATCACCTTCTTCATGGCATGTGCTACCTTACGGGCAAACAGAAACAGGCCCTGGTACTCATCAGCTTCCAGGTCAAAGATATAATCGGTTTCTTTCTTTGGGATTACCAACGCATGGCCCCTGGCCAGGGGGTTGATATCCAAAAAGGCCAGATAGCGCTCGTCCTCTGCCACCTTGTAGCAGGGGATGTCGCCTTGCACAATTCGGGTAAAAATACTTGCCATTGGTTGTTTTATATTCCGGAAAAACGAAGTGATGATCAGATTATCTGGATATTTCCAGTATTTCAAACGATACTATGCCTGCCGGCACCTGGATTTCAGCTATTTCGCCCAGGTTTTTTCCAAGAAGCCCTTTTGCTATGGGTGAGTTTACGGATATCTTACCCTGCTTGATGTCTGCATCATTTTCGGGTACAAGGGTATATGACATCACCGCATTGTTCTTCACATTTTTCAACTTCACTTTCGATAATATGGACACGCGCCCCTCTTCAAGCTGGCTTTCGTCGATCACCCTGGCATTACTAAGCGCCTCTTCCAGCTTGGATATACGAAGCTCGAGCATGCCCTGGGCATGCTTGGCCGCATCATACTCAGCATTTTCAGACAAGTCGCCCTTCTCACGGGCCTCAGCGATCTGCTGAGAAATAGCAGGGCGCTCTACTGATTTTAAACGTTCCAACTCCTCCTGTTCACGTTGGAGGCCTTCCTTGGTGTAATACCTCACTCCGGTCATGTCACATTCCTTTCATTCTGGTTAAACATACCCCCTTTATTCAATTAGCTTTTCAAATAGCCAGTTATAAAGGGGGAAAACATATTTACCCAACAGGGTAAAAAAAAAAC
>SKYG01000372.1 GCA_007128045.1 Bacteroidales bacterium
GAATGGTGAATGGTGAATGGTGAATTGAGAATTGAGAATTGAGAATTGAGAATGGTGAATTGAGAATGGTGAATTTAACCGTTTAGGTGATTACATGGAAAAGGAACTGTTATACTCTCCATTAAATCATAGATTTGCGTGTTCAACAATGTCTTTTCCTTCTTTGTAAAAAGAGTAAAGATCTACAAAAGGGACTTTCCTGACTTCGGTTGCGGGGTCATAGTCGGGGTTTAATGAGGGCCAGTAGCGCTTTTCCACATTATTTTCGAGGTAGTCAATCAATTCAGAAAAGAGTTCTCTGGTTAATTCAGGTTGTTGCTTCATCAGGTTGTTGGTTTCCGAAATATCTTCCCGGATATTATATAATTTCAACCGGCCATGCCAGTCGAAGATTAGTTTATAGTCGTCTTTTCGGATGGCGGAGTGTGGCGTTAGCGGAAAGCCATCATCAGGATTATCAACGATCACATTAAACGGATAGTGCCAAAAGAATGTGTTTCGCTGATAGCTGTCCTCTTTGTTGGCGGGGTCTGACCACAGTGTGATCAGGCTGTTCCCGTCGATATCCATTCCTGTGGTTTGATGGCCGGCAGCCTCTACCAATGTGGGAAATATGTCGTTGGCATCTACAACAATGTCGCTCCACTGCCCGGGCTTGATCTTGCCTTTCCACGAAAATATCAGGGGCACCCTGATTCCGGCTTCATACACCATGGCTTTGCCTCCCTTAAGTGGGGTGTTCGATGTAATGGGAATGTCTCTTGATGGCATCTGCCAGGAAAAGCCTCCATTGTCCGACATAAACACGACCAGGGTGTTCTCCTCCAGTCCGGTTTCCTTTAACACATCCATGATCCTGCCAATACCATCGTCCATTCTCTTGATCATGGCTGCATAGGTAGCATCTGCTTGTCCGTTCCAGCCTTTGGTGTCTTTGGCCTCAAAATAAGCTATGTCTTCTTCCGGTGCCTGGATAGGGGTATGCACGGCAAAATGACAGAGATAAAGGAAAAAAGGCTGGTCATTCTGTGTTGCCTGACTTCTGATATACTGCACAGCCCTTTCTGTGAGGTCGTCGGTGAGGTATTCATGTTCACTGGGTTCACCTGCATCTCCCAACAGCAGCTTTTCCTGCGGGGCATTCGGATAGGCATTGATTCTGTTGGCATTCCAATGCTGTCGCCAATCGAAGTACTGTGAACCTCCTGCATCGAAATAGGCAAGCTCCTCAAAGCCATAGTCGCCAGGAGCGTGTCCTTCGGCACCGACGCCACCCAGGTGCCATTTTCCAACAAACGCGGCTTTATAATCTGTCAGCAGGTCGGTTAAAATGGTTTCCCTCCAGCCTTCATCGTTTTCATAGCCACGGGGGATGGCCGTGTTGGTGGTGGCATTGATCCAGGCCTGCGGGATTGGGATGTCGTCGCCATGATAGATCACATCGTGAACGTAATAACCCTCAGGAGGAGTGATCCCTTGATTGTAATACGTATTGCGCGGGGGCACGGCAGTGGTAAACCCTAACCGGGCAGCATATTTTCCGGTGAGCAGCGTCGAACGCGTGGGGGCACACAACGGACAGGCATAGGCCTGGGAAAAGGATATGCCCGTGGTCATCAGCTCATCAAGATTGGGTGTCTCATAGAACATATCAGATACCTTTGTCCCTGTTAAGTTCTCGGCATAACTACATATATCCATGTACCCGAGATCATCGGCAAGGATAAAAACAATATTGGGCTTGGCATCCTCAATACGAACAGGCGATTCACACGCATTCATGCCCGCAAGGATCAGGCCTGCTCCTGTGATAATTGATGTAGAGTGTTTCATTTTTATGTGTTTATATATGAGTTGAGGAGTTGAGGAGTTGAGAAGTTGATTTCTATATAGGTTATGCTAATATGTAAAGCGATAGTTGGCTCTGCGGTCTGGTGCATGGTCACCACTGTGAAAGAAGTCTGTGATATCTCCAATTTTCTGTAAATTATCTGCCCAGTGAAAATCAAACCCACCAACATATTCGTCACCAAAGTATTGCCTGGGTAATGCGATCATCAACTCATTTCCTTCCTTTCTGTATGACAAGGTGATGGGTCTTCCCGCGGCTTTGCCTCCACGTTTGGTTGATGTCATTTTTTGCATGGTGGTATGCTGATCATCGATCACCTCGAGGTTGACCACAAAATCATAACCTTCCCAGCCTGTCGACTTACTTTGATCTGTGTCAATAAATAACAGCATCCAGTTTGGATCGGTGCCCGGAGTGAGGTCTTCATTGGTTTTTGCGTAAAAATAATAATGTTCATGATCATAAGCAACACGGCATTCCACAATATCGTTTCTTCCGGTTATATTTATATATGGCCCTGCCTGGCTGTCGCCGGGGCTGTTTCGGTGCTCCGTATCACCAATGTGGTCATAGTATATGGCAGATACTTCATCCCACTGGGAGAAAGAACCCCGGATGTCGATGGTATTTTGTTCACCGGCTTTTACAGGTTCTGACACCCCTTTATACCTTCGGATATTGGCCATCAGTTGATAGTAATAGTTGTCTGTATGGCCACCCTTCATCGGCTCTATGTCTCTGCTGTATTCCTGGTTATACTGATCGATAAAATAGTTGTCGCCTGGTCTGAGTTCTTTTCCGGCCTTGCCGAGGTGAGCACCAGGATAAAAGTTCCAACGTTGAAGGTCTTTGCTGATGTCTTCGCCCATAACTTGCTTGCCGGCGCTCCATTCATTCCACCCTGTAACAAAGACAAACTCGGGATCGACTTTTATCGCGTGATCCCATTGTTCCTGGAAGAACAATCCCTGGCCGGTAAAGGGTGTCAGGTCGTATTCGTCTGTTTTGGGCTGATGGAAATTGTGAAAGCTTCGTCCGATATTTGAAAGCGGATGCTGGGCCACAGCCACAGGCACCATTTCTGCCTTATCAGGCGATTCGTGCCA
>SKYG01000304.1 GCA_007128045.1 Bacteroidales bacterium
CGTAATCGACACAGAGCCCCCATTACCACCACCCGATTGGCCACCAACCGATATCATATTGCCTAACGATCCAGGCCAGTGTGGCGCTACGGCCACCTGGGATCCACCCCCGTTTACCGATAACTGCGGCGAACCTGGCACACAGGGCAGCCACCAGCCCGGCGACTTCTTCCCTGTCGGGGATACCGACGTACGATACACCGCCACCGACGTGCACGGAAACACCACCATGACGGGATTCAGGGTCACCGTCATCGACGTGGAACCACCCGAAACGCATCCGGGCCATCCGCCACCCGAAGACATTACCATACCTAACGACCCGGGACACTGTGGCGGCACCGCTCACTGGGAACCTCCCGGCTTTATAGATAACTGCGGCGAAATTACCCTGCAAAGCAACCACCAGCCAGGCAGTTATTTTCCTGTCGGGCATTATGATATCCAATATATAGCAACCGACAGCAATGGAAATAGCAGCCAAACAGGCTTCACACTAGAAATTATTGATGAAACCAAGCCTGAGATTGCTTGCCCGGCAAATATAAAACTGTACATTTCTGACCCGCCTGAAGCAACTCCCGTTGAACTCCCGGAAGCGAGTCCACCCGGCGGGCAATATGTTGGCACAGGGGTTGAAGGCAATACGTTTTACCCGCATCTGGCTGGAATCGGCACACATACTATTACATATACCTTTGTGAATCCAGGCTCAGGTTGCTCCTACAACTGTTCTTTTGAGATTGAACTGATCGTTGCTACAGGCATAAAACAAATCGGGAATGCATTTATCATATACCCCAACCCGAGCAAAGGGATCTTTACCATCGAGGGAAATATAGAAGAACCTGTAAGCATACACGTTATAGACATGATTGGAAAGGAAGTGATGCATTTCGAAACCATGCTTCCGGCACAACTAAATATGGTGAATCAGCCCAAAGGCATTTACTTCATCAGGTTGCAAAGTCCTAATGCGATATTTCTTGAGAAGATCATCCTGCAATAAAAAAAATTGATTTTACCGAACATGAAAACACAAAAAACATTCAGAAAAGCCATGTTGATATTTACACTCGCCGGTTTTCTGTGCCATCCAGCCATTGCCGACACCCAGGTTATCGAGGTTTGGGGGCCGACAGGAGAAGGTGCTGGGCTTTATATCAAAGCTGGAGATGTAATCATCTCAATAAGCTTCCCTGAAGGAGTCACCACCAATGAACTTGCCCAGAGCATCTGGGAATCTTTACACGGCAAGGGAGGATTCACTGTGATGAGAGCTGGCAATAAGCTGTACATCACACATAACTCAAAAATAACCTTAGAGAAAGTGAATATATCCAATACAAGAATCAATTCTTCCTCATACAATAACGGACAGGCACAGTTTGCCAGAAACAACATGTTTCACTTAAGCGGCATTGCAGTTGGTGATGGAGAGATACATCTCAGTAATGGTGACCTGAGCGTTTCCCTGCCAACTTTTCCGGGTCAGACAGCTATGGAAATTGTGAGCAGCCTAACCGATGCTTTACATGAAATTTGCCCTGATGATGGTCTATACTCTTTTGGGATGGAGTTTTGTATTGCCTCCCTGAACCAACCAGATATTCCGGTAGAGACTGTTGATCTTGGGATATGGGCATTGGGCGACAGGAACCTTAGGCTTACTGAGTGCACATCATCCGATTCGGGAGTCACTGTTTATCAGGAGCCTGTCACCATAGAAGAAATTCCGACGCTTACTGAATGGGGATTGATTTTCCTGGTGCTGGCAACAATGGGAATAGGAGTGTTCAGAATTTATTGTTAACTATTGACCAACATTTCATCAATCACCAAAAAACAAGTTTCAAGAAAGAAAAAAAAATGCAACAACAACATAAAAAGTCAAGCGGCACAGATCCCAGACAAGAAAAGCAACAGAAAGCGTGCCTTCTTGTTTATCACGCTGTTTATTCTACAAATCATTCTATTTTATGTCATATATGGCAACCAATGGTTTGAGCGTCATTTGTTTTTTCCATTGGCCAACACCTATGCCTACCTGTCAGGCAAAATCCTTTATTTAACAGGATATAGCAATTTTGTTGCCGGAGACATTATCTCATCAGGCACATCCCTCTCTGTAAGCATCAAAAAAGGCTGCGATGCCGCTGAGCCAATGGCGATTTTTGTCGCAGCAGTAATTGCCTTCCCGGCAACATACAAAAGCAAGTTTGCCGGCTTATTATTTGGCATTCCAATTCTATTCCTGCTGAATATTGTCAGGGTGTTCACACTGTTTATAGCAGGCGTTCATTACCCTGATTTTTTTGAGACCATGCACCTGGCTGTATGGCAAGTGCTATTCATTATTTTCGCCATTATGTTATGGGTATTGTGGATAAAACTAATGGTAAAAAAAACAACATGACAATGGCATTGAAGGCGCGACATTTTTTTTCGTTACTTGTATTTCTGATTGTTTACACCCTGCTCATCATCCCCGGCACAGGAGTGAACAGAAAATATGCTCATTACTGTTGCCAGTTAGGCAACTACCTGTACCAGGATTTTTCACGGGGTGGCTATGTGCGCCTGAACCCACAAGACGATCAAGGGAAAAACGACATCTCATTGTTTATCTCCAGATCCGACTGGAAGAAAGAAGGCAAACTGACGGGAGTAACCACCGACAAGGCCAGCGACCGCATCGGTTTTCTGATCACTGCATTCTTCATAGCCCTCACCCTGGCAACACCTGTTAGCTGGAAACGCAAAACGACCTCCCTGATACTCGGACTGCTGATCATTACCGCCTATGTGATGCTCAAACTACGCATCATCATTCTCTATTCCTACACACAGGTACCCTGGTTCGAACTCTACCAGGACGAAACAACCAAACAAACCATCAGCTGGTGGTACCACCATTTCGCAGCCCCTGCAACACATGGCTACGCCTTCGTAG
>SKYG01000378.1 GCA_007128045.1 Bacteroidales bacterium
TAAACGGGCTTGTAATTGAACGTCTTATTTTTTGGTGTCTTAAAAAAAGTAAGTGCCATATCTATACTATTTACCACTGCACCAGCAATGAATATACAAAATTAGACATATAAAAGGAGATTGACAACTAATCCCATAGCCTGATAGTTTCGAAAAAAAAATATAAATTTCCCTGTACTGATTAAACCTTTATACACTTTTCACATCAAAGGTGTAACATATCAATAATACTATTATATATCAACAAATCAACAAATCAACAAATTACCAATGTTCACTTAATATTTACCACTATGAAAAACAGAATCATTATCGGATGTAGCATGATTGTAATGCTTATGCTAAGCACAGAAGTATTTTCTCAAAGAGGCAGGGTATCCAGGCCAGCCGGTCCACCACCTTCAGGGCCTTACTCAGCCATACAGCCGGGTCAGCCCGGGCAGGTCAGACAGATGCACTATATGGGACAAAGGGCACAAAGAGGTCAAATGCAGAATTGTCTGAACATCGAAGGATTAACCACAGAACAAAAAGAGGCAATCAGGAAATTGCATGTAGCGCGCATGGAAAATAGCATTCAGCATCGCAGCCAGATGGATGTTCTTCAGGCCAGAAAACGCAATGCAATGATCGCCAAAGATACCGATATGAATGAAGTGAATAAGCTCATCGATGAAATGGGCGCGCTAAGAACTGCCTGGATGAAAGAGGCCGTTTCACACCGGGAAGAAGTAAGGAATCTACTTACCGACGAGCAACGTGTCTTGTTTGACAGCCGCAGCGCACACAGGCCCATGATGCGGGGCAGGAGGTAAATGCATTTAAACGTGCTGTTATTTGGCATATCGGCGTCAAGAGACTTACTTCATCGCACGCCATATCGTATCCTCTTCAGATGGTCTTCTTGAATAGAGACTTACAACCACGGTTACAATAAATCCAAGAATGAATGCCGGCACCAGTTCATACACAATATTGACCAGTGCCGGTATTCTGTTCCAAATTATCACACAGGATGCACCGGTGATCATACCTGCAATGACACCTGCTCTGGTGGTCCTTTTCCAAAACAATGCCAAGATACTGGTAGGGCCAAACGCTGCGCCAAGTCCAGCCCAGGCAAAGAGCACAAGCCAAAATATCAGGCTCTCTGCCAGCAAGGCCAGCAACAATGCCAACACCACCAATATCACGACTGTGACCCTGCTGTAAAGCACCAGTTTCTTCTGGGAAACTCTTTTGTTCTTGCATATAAGTTTCTCATATATGTCGCGAACAAGGGCAGAGGCTGCCACAAGCAATTGTGAATCAGCGGTTGACATTATCGCAGCAAATATGGAGGCAATAATGACACCGAACATTATCGGATGCAGATGCGTGCTGGCCATTAATGGGTATATTCCTTCAGGATCCTCTCCGGGAAGCATTGCAATGGTGTCATAATATAATCGCCCGGCCATCCCCGTGGTCAGTGCTCCAACAGCCATGACCACATTTGCCACGGTACCCACCACCGCAACTGCCTTCAACTTAACAGGGTCTTTAATAGACAAATACCTGGATATGATATGCGGATTACCAGGTGATCCCAGCCCAATACCCAGAAATCCAATTAACGCACCTGTACCCAAAGCCAGAGGGTTGAAAAATTGCCCATCGTCTATGGCAGAGGCTAATTGATAAAAAACCTTGACCCCACCAAGGTGCATGATTGCGATTACAGGCAGTATTACCAATGCAATGATCATAATGATTCCCTGTATGGTGTCTGTCAGGCTCACTGCAAGGAAGCCACCAAGCATTGTATAAAACAATATGATAATCGTGGTAAGTAGCAGTCCTTGTGTCTCCGAAATATGGAAACTGGCATGAAAAGCCTTGCCTCCGGCTACAAACTGGGCCGACACATAGGCAATCATAAACAGGATAATAATAAATACGACAACCATCCTTAAAGTGCCTGTTTGATCTCCAAACCTTTCACTAAAGAAATCCGGGACGGTAATGCAGTCATATTTTTCACTGAATCGCCTGATTCGGGGTGCGTAATACAAAAAAAGAAATAATTCTGTAAGGGTATACCCCAGCACTGCCCACAATGCGGAAAGTCCCATTACATAGGCCATCCCGGTAACACCGAGCAACAGCCAGGCACTTCGCCCACTTACGACCGACGAGAGAGCGACAACAAGCATTCCCATTTTCCGTCCGCCAATAAAAAAGTTGGAAATACCTTCAGACGAAAAACGAGAGGCATAAACCCCTATTAAAATGATCATAAAAAGATATGCAATAAATGCTATCAATGGTTGTGCATCAAAAATGGGAGAGGTATCCTGAATTGTTTCCATCATCACACAGTAATAATTTAAAATATTTCATCAAGGATTCTTCTGAATAAGCTTCTTCTTCTGGGTTTTTCTTCAATTGAGTCCGACGGTTCTTCTTTTTGGGTACTGAGTCTTTCAAAAAGTTTGTCGAACCAGGATACCCTTGGCAGCTCGGGCAGGTAGTCTGGGCAATCAAGCATATCATTGATATCAGGAGGCAGTGCATTAAATCTTCCAAAAGAATTTGATTGGGATTGCTCAGATTTTCCAGCGGATAACATAAAGTCTGTCCATAAAGCAGCTGCCGATCGGGATGCTCCGAATGGCAATGGATACACGGAGGCAAATGCAGGATTCTCCAGACCAACCCATACACCGGTAATAAGTCCGGGGGTATACCCCACAAACCATCCGTCAGCATTGTTCTGGGTAGTACCTGTCTTTCCGGCAACTTCTGTGATGCCACCCATTCGCTGACCAACAGCATGAGCTGTACCGTTTATGGTAACGTTCTTCATCATCTCTGTCATTATTGTAGCGGTTCGTTCAGAAATCACTTGTTCTGATGCTTCCGTAGGTTGCCTGTCAAATAATAAGTTACCCTCTGAATCTTCTA
>SKYG01000326.1 GCA_007128045.1 Bacteroidales bacterium
GACAGTCCTGGGAGGCGGAGATGCTGAAAAATATTATGGAAAGCAATGGCATTGAGGCGTATATCAACAACGAATACATCGGTACGCTGCTCCCATTTTACACCACTCCAGGAATGGGTGCCGTTAGGTTGGTTGTTCCAAAATCAGATTATGAGAATGCCCGCAATATCGTGGCTGAATTTGAGAAAGACAGGTTTTGAATAAACAAACTGTTGTTTATACATTAACTTAAGCAAGGGAAACATCAACTTTAAGAAAAGCATTCCTCAATTATCATTTCTAAAAGATTGATTGCTTCTTTAAGCAATTATCGGAACATAAGGGCACCCGCAAAGACTTTGTTTTACTTGAAGGCCAGTATAGATATTGCATCTATATGATTTAATGATATTTATTTCTGCCATCGTCCAGGCATTTATTTAAAGCCATTTCAAGGTCATCGTTTGCCCCGCTAAGACCTTTGGCAACATCTTCAGCCCAGGTAAAGTAATCAAGGATTCGTTTTTTTGTCCAAAACATTGGTGGGTCGATAATGATCTCCCTCAGGTTGGATATTTTGTCAGCAAGTTTTAATTTTTTTGCACGATGAGAAATATAAGATGCATTTTCAACCTGAAGACGTTTTCTTTCTTCCTTCTTTAGTGATTTATCATCGGTCACTTCTTCTACAAGTTTTAAAACCTCGTCACCAAACTCATCCGATATTTGATGCTTCAGTTCCACCATATCTTTTTCATTTTGGACCGTGTCTTCCACAACGTCATGTAGGATTGCGCCGATGATCAATATCGGGTCCTCTTCACCGCCCTCACTTACCAGGATATTTGCAACCTGTATCGGGTGATTGATATAGGGAGTTTTTGATTTTCCCTTTCTGTGTTGGCCTTTATGTCGGGTTGCGGCTAACTCAAGGGCCTTGAAGATGTGTTGAAGGTTACAATTCATAAGAGAATAGGTTGTATCTTAAATATTCATTCATTCTGTTGATGCAGATTCATTTGATGATAACCAATCACTTGTGTTTCTTTATCAAGATATAATTGTGTCGGTTAATGATATCGTATTTGATGACATAAAAAACATAGGCTGCAACCAGAACAACAATCAGCAAAGTGCCCCAGCCGCCTGCAAATCTCAATATTGGAAACAGCGCTGTCAGAAAAACCACCAGGTAGATGTACGGACTATTATTATATGGGAACCTGTGATTTCTAGCAATATCAATTTCAGTAACCTCATCCGTTAATTCAATCCGTTCAATCCTGCTACCCCAATAAGTAACCTTTGCCTGGATGTCGATCACATCATCATCAACTTTTAGTTCCACAGGTTCACCACGCTTTAATTTAGTCACCATTTCTCCATTAATGAAAACCTTGTATTTGGTTTCGTCATAATACTTTTCGATGGCTTTGGGACGGTTAAGAATGATTGTTTTCATAAACATGTTCTAACTTGAAAGCATTAAACCAAACGCATTACTAATAAAGCAGATGCTTCTTTGATACCTCTTTCCATTCCGCTTTATACCCCGCATCAACAAAGAACACGGTCAGGTCGGAGTCGTATTTGGCGTCCACAAAAAATATCTTCTTGTCCGCCTTGTAGGCTGCATCAACAAAGAACCATAAGCCTTCATTGTCTTTTGCCTTATATGCTGCATCCACTTTGTAAACCAACAAATCTGCTTTGTAGGCAGCATCAACCACAAATACCTTAATGTCTGCTTTGTAGGCAGCATCCACCGAGAATACCTTTTGTGCCGAACTTACTAAAGGAGGCCACATTAAGCATATGGCAATAAGAATGATTTTCATGGTTTATAGAATTTTTGATCAACATCAATTCATCGTATCACCCTAAAATAAACAATTCATGTGCCATCAATTATGGTACCTGTTTGGTAAGTTGAAGTTTGTCCAGATCAAATCCGTTATCCTTTAACCGTTTCAATATTTTATTATAAACCTTTTCATCAATAACAGGTGTTCTTGCCAGGATCCACAGGTAGTTTCGGTTGGGGTGGCTGACCACCGCATAACTGTAATCATCAGCCAGGTCAATGATCCAATAATCTCCCCTGAATGGCCAGAAGAACTGAACCCGAAGTTTAGCGTTGCCTGAGTTCTTTTGAACAAACGCCTTACCCCTGATGGAGGACTCTTTTCCATTGATACTATCACGATTGCAACGGTTTACTACCACTACATGACCCCTGTCGCTAAGGGTGTACTCTGCCGTCGTGCGGTGGCATCCCTTTTGAAATCGTTGGGGATATGAGGCGATTTCGTACCATAAGCCCGAATATTTCTCAAGGTTGACATAGGGTACTGTTTGAAGGGGTTGGGGCATAACGTATGAGGGTATTAAAATGAAGAGTATGATTAATGTCTTTCTAGCGATTTTAAGCCTTGCCTTGGTTGAAAAATCTATTGTTCTCATAAATGGATCAGATTTGGTTATGGGTTTAAGAGGTTTGAACAAAATTAATAATGGAGGTCTATAAATAGTATTCCTGGTCATGGGAAAAGGTACTAAGTATCTCAGGCCAGTGTTTAAAGATACAATAATGTCCCTCTCCTTCATATAATTGGAAATCAGCATGTGGCAATCGTTGTGCCAGTCTTCTTCCCATTTCAGCAAAAAGCAGCTCATCCGCACTTCCATGGAAGATTTTAACAGGGATTTGAATTTCTTCAGGGGTGAATCCCCAACCAATACCAGCAAAAACATCGCCCACCCAACCAGTTGCTCCTTGTTTGAAAGCCTCTTTCATCCCTTCTTCAAACATTTGTCGTAAAGCTTGATTTGTAAATAAGATTTTATCCGACTCCGGAGA
Source organism: Bacteroidales bacterium (assembly GCA_007128045.1). Classification (GTDB taxonomy): domain Bacteria; phylum Bacteroidota; class Bacteroidia; order Bacteroidales; family UBA7960; genus SKYG01. Next base: position 2,840 of record SKYG01000326.1, read on the forward strand.
TTCTTTCAGCCAGTTGTCGGCATATTTAGTAATATCTGAATTTGCTCTTTTTGCTTCGATTCTACCGGCTATTCTAATCAAGGGTTTAACCCA
>SKYG01000316.1 GCA_007128045.1 Bacteroidales bacterium
AGGGTTGCCCCTACGGAAAATCAAACAACCTACAACAATCGACCTTTATTTTTTGACCTTTAGACTTTTCGACCTTTAGACCTTTAGACCTTTAGACTTTATATTTATGAAAACCAAAGCAGTACGCATTTACGGAAAAGACGACCTCAGACTGGAAGAATTTGAACTCCCTGCAATAAAAGATGATGAAATACTGGCACATGTGATATCTGACAGCATCTGCATGTCATCTTACAAAGCCACCAAGCAGGGTGCCGACCACAAAAGAGTGCCCGACGATATCCACATCAACCCTACCATGATTGGCCATGAATTCAGCGGGGTATTGCTTGAGGTGGGCAACAAATGGAAACACAAGTTCAAAGCCGGCGACAAATTCTCTATCCAGCCTGCCATGAACTACAAAGGCAGCCTGGACGCTCCGGGCTATTCATATCGCTACATTGGCGGCGACGCAACCCATATCGTCATCCCCAACGAAGTCATGGAAACAGACTGTCTGTTGCCTTACCTGGGCGACAGCTTCTTCCTGGCATCACTATCCGAACCCATGTCGTGTGTCATCGGCGCATTTCACGCCTCTTACCACACCCGCAACGGAGTCTATACCCACGAAATGGGTATCAAAGAAGGTGGCAACCTGGCCATCCTGGCCGGTGCCGGACCCATGGGACTCGGCGCCATCGACTACGCCATACATTGCGACCGCAAGCCAGGCCTGATGGTGGTAACCGATATAGATGATGCCCGACTTCAAAGGGCGGAGAAAATCCACAGCCCTGAAGAAGCACGCAAACATGGTATCGAACTCAAATATGTCAACACCAGAAACATTGATGATCCGGCGCAGTATTTGCGCGACCTTACCGGTGATAAAGGGTATGACGACGTGCTTGTTTTCGCCCCGGTAAAGCCACTGGTTGAATTGGCCGACCGGATGCTCGGGTTCGATGGTTGCCTCAACTTCTTCGCAGGCCCCTCCAATCCGGACTTCAGCGCAGAGCTGAATTTCTACAATGTACATTATGCCTTCACCCACCTGGTAGGCACCAGCGGCGGCAATACCGATGATATGCGTGAAGCCCTCGACATGATGAGCAAAGGCACCATCAACCCGGCAGCCATGATCACGCATATCGGCGGACTGGATGCCGTGATAGACACCACCAAACGCCTGCCTGAAATACCCGGAGGCAAAAAGCTCATCTATACCAATATATCCCTGCCTCTCACTGCCATCGATGATTTTGCCAAATACGGACGAATAGACCCTTGCTTCAGGAGATTACACCAAATACTGCAAGAAAATGATTTTATATGGTCAGGTGAAGCAGAACGCTTCCTACTCGAACACGCCCGACCGATATAACCTTTTAAAGCTTTCGTCGTTCAGCTGAAATAACAGCGCTGTAAAAAGAAAATAAGGCAACCGCAAAATAATAACATTTGTTATGATTTTGCGGTTTTTCTTTTCTATTCATTAAAATTATTATTTCTTTGTGTTGAAAATCCAGCCTTTCTGGCCATTTATACGCAATTCTGCGTATTTAGTGTTATGCATATATATATTACTGTTATGAAAAACAGATTCCTGATTCTCTCCTTATTCTTTTGTTTTCCATTACTATCACAAGAAGTCTCTTTACCCGATCCGTATGCGCCATCATTGTTGATTGATGCATCAGGCAATCCGGATTCAACAAAAGACGACAAACCAAACCCGGCCGACTATTTTGATACAGGAACAGGAACTGCCCATGATCCTTATACCATTAAAACACCGCAACAGTTGACGGCCATCAGATGGTTCACTGCGGCACATTATATTCTTGATGCACCTATCGACATGGCCACAACACCAGAGCTCAATGGTGAAAACTGGGAACCAATCGGAAATAGAGACAAACCTTTTACCGGATCTTTCAATGGAAATAACTTTTGGATAGACAAACTTGAGATCAATCATCCCGAAACTGACCATAACGGTTTGTTCGGATACGTTGTTGCTGCCACAATTGAGAACCTGAAGATTACCAATGCCACTATATATGGCAATAACAGAACCGGCATCCTTTCCGGACAAATTATTGACAGCCATATAAATAATATTGAGGTCGGTGGCGAGGTTAACAGTTATGGAGAGTATATCGGAGGATTGGTTGGCATGGCGGTAAATTCTACCATGTCCAACTGCATCTCCCATGCTGATGTAACCGGTCACAAACGTGTGGGAGGGCTGGCTGGTTACGGCATAACAGAAAACTCAGCAGCCTCGGGGGTAGTTGCCGGAGTCTCCGTAAATGGAAGAGAAAGTTATCAAATTGGTGGCCTGATCGGGCAAGGCTATGCATTAAATTCATCCGCCACGGGAAATGTTACCGGAGGATCTGAGGTTGGCGGTCTCATAGGAAGCGGTAGTGCACGTGGGTCATTTGCCACCGGTAACGTAACAGCTACTGGTGATTATGTGGGTGGATTGATAGGCGACCTTAACCGTTTCAGCAAGCAAGGAAGCGAGCTTCCGGAATATTCTCCCGGAGAGCCAGCCGGTTTAAGTACTTCTGATCTTAAAGGTAAGGGCACATCATCCCAGGGAGAGGAACTGAGCATTGAACTGGAAGACAGCACTACAGTATACGTCCCTGAGCAGGAACGTGGTTTTACCATTACCATAGAGCGAATGACCAACGACCTGCCACTGGAAGATATCATCCCCTCACACACAGGTTTTTCAGCCACCGGATCCATGCGGCAGCTGTCCATTGAAGCAACCGGAGAGCTCACTGACCTCACGCCTTACATAACCATTCCTGCAGTAGAAGCAGGGTCAATCAATCCGGCAACGATAAATGCTGTAAGGGTAGGCGACATGGATATTGACGGTGAGTGGGTCGAAAATCATGTATCGATTCTACCAGTCTGGATTGACGATAACGGCAATTACAACTTCATGGATCCACTCCTTATTGATGGGATGAAACCAGAAGAGGCCAGTAAGAATGTCTCCCGGGCAAATAGTCAGGAATTGTCTCAGACAACCATGAAAAGTGCAACACGATGGATCGGCAATACCAAATATTTCCTGATGAGCTTCGAAAACTCAATAAACTGGAGCAAAGACCCTGAACTGCACCGGATGATCCCTGATACCAGTCTTACTGCACCCGGACTGAGAAGGGTGGCAAGCCTTGAATCGGTAGACGCCCGCAATGCCCTGATGAAAAAACCAGTATGCAACATCGTCATACTTGTTCACGGACACAATGAAGAAGAGAAGGATGGTTATCTGGCTGCCAAGATCGACAACCCCTGGGAGTTTGAATATAAAAGACTCGTTTGGGAACTGCTCTACGAAGAATTCATTAAAAACCGTGATGCTACAGAAATTCCTTATCCTTTTGACTGCACAGCATTTTACGAATTCGTCTATCCAACATACAGACCCATTTTCTCACCAGTACTTGACGGCTCAACCTTTCACCATGAAACCCTGGGCGAATCGCTCGGCAAACTCGTTAACCGTGAATTGCAGAACAACCCGCAGCTTAGGGCCATGATCGAACATGACATCCCTTTCAACCTGTTTGTCATTGCTCACTCTCAGGGCGGCCTGGTTGCCCGTGCCGGGCTCCGGTTCATGAACCAGAATATCCTAAAAAATCTGCAGCGTGTCATCACCTGGGGTTCACCCCATACCGGAGCAGGTTTATATACACTCAGATATGCCCTGACAGCAGGCCATCACATCGAAATAAACGGCACCAGGCTGCCAATGCAAAATATCGGACAAACCGAAGCCTATCAGTCCGGAATCAACGCCCTGGCTATGGATGCTCCCGGAATCAGAGACTTAAGGTGGGATGCATCAAAAAAACATATGCTACGACTGGACTCCCTATTCCGTGAAAACACCTCAACAATCAATAACGCGCCCCACCTGAGATGGCCTGACGGCAACTTCTTTTTCAGCAGCAACCTTACCACCTTTAACAATAGTGAAGGAAGCTTCATGGGCAACCTGCTCACCGATAAGTATATGTTCTACCACGGAACCACACCCAAAATGGCTGAACTGGAACTAAGCACCCGTTTCTGGGGGCTTTATAGCATCTATAATTTCGCCAGAAATGCTTCAGAGATTGAGAAAGGCGCCTTCCTGAACAGACAGGTGATGAAACCCGAATATAGCGCTGGTGATGGTGCTGTGCCACTCAGCAGCCAAAGAGGCGACGGAATATGGCCCGATGGGGGCATACAAAGACGCGCCTTCACCAATATGGATCACGAAGAATTCTACGGTGCTGAAAAACCACATAGAAATTTAGCCACATTAGGCAAAGGCCGCGACGTTGCCCAGCTGTCTTTTCACGATGCTGATATGCGCGCAGACAACAGACGATGCCCCTGGCTCGAAGCAGAAATCATTAAAGAAGAAGACCAAACAAGGTATGTTGAAGGACAGTTGTTTCACCAACTGGTAGAAGAAGCCGGAGGCCTCATGGGACAAAGAATCGAACGCGCAGAGATTCGTATTCAACTTGAGAAAACATCCTTCCATCTGGCAATCAATCACAAGGATGACGGCAGCTTCAGGGGAGAACTGCCTGAAATAGACGCCATGCCCGATAAAATTGGCATTGCCGTGATCCTTAAAGATGGAAGCGAGGTGATTGACACCATCCCATTAAGAGACGGAGACATTTACAACCGGACACAGAATATATGGTACGACAATGAAACAGATATTCTGGGTTTTGTGATCATGCAGGCCTCAGATGGTGATGAGATCATCGTATATCCCGGCACCTTTGTGACTATTAGTCCGATTTATATATCCAACAAAAACATCAAACTAAGTAGTTATGCAGGACCGGAAGAAACAATCATTGAAGGGATCAGTCATGGTATAACCCCATTCTATCTGTCGGGTGCAGACATTACAACCCAAACCGTAATTGAAGGATTTACCGTAAGGAAATACCGCGAAATGTACTTCTATATCAATGGTGCATCCCCAACTATCACCAACAACATTTTTACAGAGCGAACCCCCAGCAACCAGAACGGAGGCGCCATCAATGTCAGAAACGGCTCACCAAATATCCATAACAATGTATTTCTTGACCTGGAAGTTAACAGACATGGTGGGGCTTTGTATATAAATGGGGGTTCGGCTCTTGTAGCCAATAATTCTTTTACCGGAAATTCTGCATCTACCGGAGGAGCCATATATGTGAACAGTGGATCGCCAGTGATCAGGGATAATGACATATCAGCAAACACAGCATCATCGGGTATCGTTAATGCCAGGGGCGGTGGAATATATGTTGAAAGCGGTTCGCCGCTTATCGAGAACAACCTGATCATCAACAACAACGGAGGTGGGATACATTCAAGAGGAAATGGCCGCATTACCGGAAACCTGATAGAAAACAACTTCAACTCACCGGGGATATCCCTGGTCAACAGTGCAGACGAAGTTAACAACAACGCCATCACCGGTAATAAACACAGTAGCGGGGCTGGTATCCGGTCACAAGGAGGACATCCGAAAATCATCAACAACAGTATCTCCAATAATGAAGCCCAGTTTGACGGTGGAGGAATACATTTGAACGGTGGAGACGTCTCAGACAATGATATTGTCGGAAACAAGGCCAACAACGGAGCGGGCATGTTTGTTGCATCTACCAGTGGTGCAAATGTATCGATATCTCAAAACCTATTAGAAGATAATACAGCCACCGGGAATGGTGGAGGCATCTATCTGGGTACCAATGGCACCACCCCGGTTACCGGCAACACCATAAAAAATAATTATGCCGGCAACTTTGGAGGTGGCATCAATGGACGTGCCGAAGGATGGGAAAGAGACGCCACGGTCACCGTTGAAGGAAACACCAGAACAGTACGCAGACATGTACCCTGTTTCACGGAAAACTCAAACAACTATTCTGGAAACACCCATGGAGCCGACTTTGGCGAATGGGGTCCCGGAGCAGATAACTGGTGCGACGACGCCGGACAAACCATTTATATACGTTAATAATCATGATTAAAAATCACCTGCTATGATAACAGCGAAACATTATATAGGCATTACATTATCGGCCATACTACTGATCACCTGCAACCTTGTCACTTTTTCACAAACCAGCGAATACAACTATGCTACCGGAAACGTAGAAGGGCGGGATCACGTAGGAGGTCTCATCGGAAGGGCCAGCGAAAGAGACATTCAGCATTCCGACAATAAAAACACCGGTGCCATAAATTCAGGTTCTGAACAGGAAATGGTTGACATCTCCAACAGTTATGCCCGCGGAAATGTAACAGGCAACAATCATGTTGGTGGGTTTATCGGATCCAGCCAGTCAGGAATAAAACATTGCTACTCAACCGGACAGGCACATGGAAATGACCATATCGGGGGCTTTGCCGGATCATCAAATAAGCAGGTAACAAACAGCTATTGGAATATGGAAACCTCCACACATCATGCATCGGCAGGAGGCAACGGACGCCAAACATCATCTATGACGTATCCTTATGCTGGCAACACTTTTGTTGATTGGGACTTCAACCATGTCTGGGTGGCAGATGCATCTTACCAAAACAATGAAGGATATCCCTATTTGATGAGCGGCGACGTCTACCTGCTTACACTCAGGGTCGACCCTCCGGGCTCAGGTACAGCAACAGGCACAGGCTATTACAAATCGAGTATTCCGGCCGATTTAAATGCCACCCCAAATGAAGGATATGAGTTTGCCGGGTGGTACCAGGATGGCATACTGCTGAACAACAACCCAGTGTTCTCATTTAATATACAGGGACATTCCACCCTGGTGGCACGCTTCCAGGAAAGTGTTACTTCAGTACCGGAAAAACTTAGAAATACAAAACTGAAAATATACCCCAATCCCGCGCAGAGCATTGTCTGGATAGAACTGTCCACAGCAGCCTCCGAAGCCGTTGACATCAGGATAATCAACCTTATGGGACAAGTTCTGGCAACACAACACCTGGCAGCAAATAAAGAAATAACCACTTCTTTCCAACTGGATGGGCTCAGACCGGGGATGTACCTTATCCTCGTTGAAGGCAAGTCAACCCAACTGATGGATAAATTGATCATCAGATAACGACCATACGCAGACATTCATAGACTTCATTTGAAAAATGTAATGTATCTTTGGTATTTGAAAACTGCGAACCTTATTTGACTGAATAAGTCAATTGAGCTTCATGTGCCTGGAATCCAGTTAAATACAAAGCCTGCAAATTACGCAACATGAATAATGTGGAAAGCAACAAAGACCAGGGTAACCATCATAATGAATCTATTCAACCGGAAGTTGGTAAAGAGCAAAAATACCGCCTGATCTTTGAGAACACCCCACTGGGTGCCTTACATTTCAACAAAGATGGGACTATCACAGATTGCAATGACGCCTTTGTAAAAATCATCGGCTCATCACGCGAAGCGTTGATTGGGCTTAATATGCTCAAACTTACCGACAAGAAAATGGTTGAGGCAGTAAAAGCAGCCCTTGAAGGAAGAAATGGGTTTTACAAAGGCATATACCAGTCTGTTACCGCGAATAAGTCCACACCAGTAAGTGTACATTTTGCCCCTTATGTAAATGAAGTCGGAGATAATAGCGGTGGAGTAGGTATCGTGGAAGACATCACTGAAAAGGAACTCACCCTGGCCGCAATTGCAGAAAAAGAGGCCTATTTCGAAAAACTGTTTGAATCATCGCCTGAAGGAATTGTAATCCTGGATGTCAACGACTGTGTGATGCGTTGCAACAAGACATTCTGCAATATGTTTGGCTATACCATGCAAGAGATCACCAGCAAACCTGTCAACTCATTAATCGTTCCGGAGCATTTAAAGGATGAAGCTGAAGAACTAACCAGAATTGCCGCAAAAGGAACAATCATCAAACGTGATACCGTTCGAATAAAAAAAGATGGAAGTCCGGTTTATGTATCTATACTCGCCAATCCGATCACGTTTAAAGGTGGTCAAATAGCAATATACGGAATATACAGGGATATATCCACCCAGAAAAGTACAGAAGCAGCACTTTTAAAAGCCAAGATAAAAGCAGAAGAAAGCGACAGGCTAAAAACCGCATTCCTTAATAATCTTTCACATGAAGTGCGCACACCCATGAATGCCATAATGGGGTTCTCACACATGCTAAATGAAAAAAATATCAGCGAAGAACAAACCAGGCATATTACCCAAATAATACTAAAAAGCTCAGATAAGCTATTGTCAGTCATCGACGATATAGTTAAAATATCAACCATAGAGAGCGGCACACTGGAAGTCAGCAATAACACATTCGACATCAATGCACTGCTTAACGATGTCTGCCTGGAATATGCAGAACAGGTTAAGGGAAAAGGCATCAGGTTTAGATACCATTCAAAACTGACTGATCAGGAATCTATGGTATTATCTGACGAATCAAAGGTTCGACAGATTCTCAGCATACTTGTAAATAACGCCATCAAATATACCTCCAAAGGCCATGTGGAAGTGGGATGCACTATCGAAGAAACAAATCTGAAGTTCTATGTTGCAGACACTGGCTGTGGAATTGACCAGGCACATCAGGCAATAATTTTTAAACACTTTCGTCAGGGCAAAGTAAACCCCGATGAGCTTCAAAGTGGGATGGGTCTGGGCTTACCCATTGCAAAAGGATATGTTGAAGTACTTGGTGGTAATATATGGCTCGACACCTCTGAAGATTCGGGAAGCCTATTCTTTTTTACAATCCCATATAAACCAGTACATCAGAAACCACTTAAAAGAGAAGCAAACCATTACATGATGATCGAAGGACAAAGAACTGTTTTAGTAGTTGAAGATGAAGAATATAACTTCTCCCTGACAGAAGAAATATTAAGCTTCCAGGATATCAAGGTATTGCATGCCTGGAATGGAAAGGAGGCGGTGGCTATGGCTAAAGAGAATGACGATATCAGCCTGGTGCTTATGGATATAAAAATGCCTGTAATGGGCGGCTTTGAAGCGACAAAGCTGATAAAGGCCTTTAAGCCAGACCTTCCCATAATTGCCCTGACAGCTTACGCCCTCGAAGGCGACCGGCAATTGGCTCTTCACAACGGATGCGATGATTACCTCTCAAAACCCGTCTCGATAAAAGTCCTCGAAAATATGGTATCAAAATACCTGGTTTAAACCACCCGGCCCGGATACTCCCTGATCGCTTGCTCTATACATGCCATAGCATTTTTCAGATCATCTACCTTCAACACATATGAAATCCGCACCTCATTTTTTCCCGCACCAGGTGTAGAGTAGAATCCTGATGCCGGGGCCAGCATCACTGTTTGATTCTCGTGACTGAAAGAGTCAAGTAACCATTGACAGAATGTATCACAATCGTCGATTGGCAACTTCGCGGTCACATAAAAAGCACCTCTGGGGTTCGGACAAACCACACCTTCCATCTGGTTCAGTGCCTGTACCACAACATCCCGGCGCATAACATATTCCTGAATCACGTCTGTAAAATAGGATGGAGGGGTATTGGCAGCTGCTTGAGCAGCGATTTGCCCCAGTGATGGCGGACTTAACCTCGCCTGGGCAAACTTCAACGCGGTAGCTATGACCTCTTCGTTCCGCGATATTAACGCCCCTACACGCAACCCACAAGCACTGTAACGCTTACTTACAGAGACGAAAAGCACCACATTACGGTCAAGCCCCTCCAGATTCATCACAGAGAAATGACTGCTGCCATCATAGCAAAACTCCCGGTACACCTCATCGGCGAAGAGAAACAGGTTATATTTGAGTACAATGCTACGCAATAGCTCAAGCTCATCCTTAGAATATAAATACCCTGTCGGGTTATTCGGATTGCAGATCATGATAGCCCTGGTAGCCGGGGAGATAACTTTCTCAAACTCCTCTATGGGAGGCAGCGCAAATCCAGACTCAATATAAGAGGTAATAGGTCGAATGTTAACACCGGCACTGATGGCAAATCCATTATAATTGGCATAAAATGGCTCCGGAACAATGATCTCGTCACCAGGATTCAAACAAGTCTGAAAAGCAAATAAAATAGCTTCTGAAGCGCCGGCACCCACAATGATCTGATCAGGAGTAAGCTTAATGCCATGGTCGGCATAATACCCACACATCTGTTCCCTGTATGACAAGATGCCGGCTGAATGACTGTATTCTATAACACCAACGTCTAATTGATGCATGGCATCTATCATGCTTTGTGGTGTAGGTATATCAGGCTGTCCAATGTTCAGATGATAAACCTTTATTCCGCGCTTCTTCGCCTGATCGGCATAAGGAACAAGTTTTCTGATCGGTGATTCGGGCATCATGCGCCCTTTCTGTGATATCTGTGGCATAGCGGGTTGTGGGTTGTTTGAGGTCGAAAGTCGAAGGTCGAAGGTCGAACAGTCAGAGGTCTGTTAAAGGTATAAAGTTTAAAGTTGTCGATTTAACCATATCAGCACTCTCTCGTATAGGCCGGGCCTGACCGGCCTGAAAAAAAGAGAAGGTGCATCTCCGTAGGGACAGGGCTTGACCTGTCCTCGAAGGTTACCAGGCCTGTCTCGAACGAAGTGAGAGATCCCCTACAGACCGAGGTTCCCAGTCACCAATCTGCCGGCACAATCTCCCCCTTCACTTCAACGGTAAGGTCCTTGTTCCAAGCGTTGGTGTGAATGGTTATCAGTCGGGAAAAGGGGCCAAGCCTGTTGCTGTCAAAACGAAAGTTCAGCTGAACCGACTCTCCGGGTTTAACAGGTGCCGTTGGCCAGGTCTGTATCATCAGACCACATGAACTACGGGCCTTGGCAATCTGCAAATCAATGAATCCTTCATTGGTGATGCTCAATCTGGAGGTAACAGGCCTGCCAGACTCCAGTTGTCCGACATCAATTTCATGCATGTCAACAACTGCATAAGGATACCTTTCCCTGGCTTCTTTCTCAGTCAATCCGTCAGCATGAGCTGCTAACACAATTCCTGACAACAACAAAACAATAAAAATAATAAGTACTCTCAAGACTATAATTAAAACTATATTATATGTTTTTAAAC
>SKYG01000019.1 GCA_007128045.1 Bacteroidales bacterium
GGAGAAATTGCCCGTATCGTGGAGTCTAATGATGCCAAGGTGTTGAGTGCCTACATCACTTCTTTCACGGAAAGCACCCGGCTGGAAGTCACCATCAAGGTTAACAGGATTGACTTATCAGGCATCATACAAACCTTTAACCGGTACAACTATATTATAACAGCATCTTTTTCCGAAGAAAGCCGTTGGGAAGAACTGTTGACCAACAGGTACGAATCATTGATGAATTACCTGAATGTCTGACCTGAATCAATCGCATGAAATAAGCAGGTGCCCATTCGTTCACACATAGGAGAATGTTCATACATGAGATTCCATCGGATCTATTTAAACCAAATTATGAACAGCATTTCCCATGTCAGGGAACTTTGACACACATGAGGATGATTATAAGCGTTGGGTGTGATCCCGAACATGCGTTCGGGACTTCGCTTCGCTCAGATTTCAGACCTTCAGACCTTTATAAACAGATGAATAATACAGGCTATGTGTGCGAGAGCATTATACCGGGCTTTTATAGTCATGTTTACGTGTGGAAACATTCTTTCCGCAGCAGCTGAGGTATATCTATCGTCCCTGTTGGGACCTGCCTTCAGTTATGGTATTGAACTTCCTTCTTATACCGGTGCTGTTTCTGACAGCAAAGCTTTGGATTATTCCGTGGTAAAAGAAGTACAATTCGTTGGCAATACGAAGACCCGTTCAGATATTCTTTTTCGCGAACTCCAATTTGCTACAGGTGATAGCCTGCCGGCTGATCAGCTGGAAGAACTTGTGGCAGCAGGCCGCCGGAACCTGATGAACACCCAGCTTTTTAACTTCGTTGACGCAGAGGTAGACACACGAAAGTATCCAGAAGTTGTGGTGACATATGCCGTTGTAGAGCGTTGGTACACCTGGCCCATCCCAATTCTGGAAATAAAGGAAAGAACATTAAACGAATGGTTACAAAGTCCATCGCTGTCAAAGCTTAATTATGGGATATCTTTGGTGGTTGGTAATTTCAGCGGGCGAAATGAACGGTTTACACTACAACTGAAGATGGGATATATGCATAAATATTCTATATCGTACCGTAGTCCATATCTGAACAAAGCCCAAAACCTTGCATGGGGTTTTGAAGGAGGCATGGAAAGAAGCAGGGAGATGGCCTATCTCACGGAGGAGAACCAGCAGCTTTTTTATAAGTCAAATGCATTTGTGTTTCGGAAAAATTTCGGACAGTTCTCTATGTATTACAGACCAGGGGTTTTTGGCCGGCATAGTTTTCATTTTGGCATTCAGCAATATGGATTCGCAGATACCTTGAAAATCCTGAATCCGAGATTCGTTCCCGGCAGACATTCCTGGTTTAACTATATGAATGCCGGATATGAATTTATTTATGAAAAAAGAGACAACAAGGCTTACCCGCTTCGTGGTAATTATGGTAGCTTTTCAGCACGCAGACTTGGGATGGGGCTGTTGACAGATGAAAAGATGGATGTAAATGTGATACAGGCGAGCTGGAGAATGTACAGGGAATTGGCACCGCGATGGTTTTTTGCCAACGGACTCATGATGAAATGGAGTGATGGGAGCAATATGTCGTACTTTAACCAGCAAGGACTGGGCCTCTCCAACAACCTGGTCAGGGGTTACCATGATTATGTCATCGACGGACAAAGTTTCGTGGTGTTGAAAACCAGTGGGAAGTATGAGCTGCTTCCGAAAAGGATCAGCAGACTGCCCTTTATCTCCTCTGAAAAATTCTCGCGCATCCACTATGCCATGTATTTGAATGTATTTGCAGATGCTGGTTATGCTTACGACAGGTACTTCTTTGATAATAATCCGCTGAACAATAAAATCCTTGCAGGCTGTGGCTTTGGAGTTGATTTTGTAACCTATTATGATAAGGTGTTTCGCACGGAGTTTTCGGTAAACCGTCATGGCGAATATGGTGTTTTCCTGCATCTGATGGCGCCTTTTTAAGCAAAAAATGCGTACCTTAGCATACATTATGATACATGAACGTTCGAGCGGAATACTGCTTCACATTACATCACTCCCCGGAAAATATGGTATAGGTACGATGGGCAATGAGGCCTTTGATTTTGTTGAATTCCTTGTTGAATCAGGGCAAAAGCGATGGCAGATATTACCCCTGGGCCATACATCTTATGGAGACTCACCATATCAGTGCTTCTCAGCATTCGCGGGGAATCCACTGTTGATAGACCTTGATAAGCTTGTTGAACAGGGAATACTCTCTGAAAGTGACCTTCCCAATGAATCTTTTGATCCGGAATCAGTCGATTATGGCGCCGTTTACAACTATAAATATCCGCTTCTTAAAGTTGCCTATAACAAATTTAAAAATTCCAATTTACACTTTAACCAGGTTCAGTTTGAGAATTTTTGCAGGATAAATCACCTGTGGCTGGATGATTATGCCTTGTTTATGGCGATAAAAGACCATCAGGGGGGCAAGTCATGGACAGAATGGGATCATGGCCTGAAGTTCAGAGATCATGATGCACTGAATTGGGCCAGACACCATCTTTCTGACGACATCCAGTTTTACCGCTTTGTGCAGTATCTTTTCTACCACCAATGGTTAGAGCTGAAGGCCTATGCCAACAATAACGACATAAAGGTCATCGGCGATATCCCTTTGTATGTTGCCCTCGACAGTGCCGACGCCTGGGCAAACCCCGACTTGTTTGATTTTGACGAACAACGCAATCCTATCACTGTTGCCGGAGTGCCGCCTGACTATTTCAGCGATACCGGTCAGTTATGGGGTAACCCTATTTATGACTGGAAGCGTTTGGAAGAAACGGGATTTCAATGGTGGGCAGACAGAATCCGTAGCTGTTTCACACTGTATGATATACTTAGGATTGACCACTTCCGGGGTTTAGCAGCTTACTGGGCTGTCTCTTAC